>JAVVEE010000022.1:0-33791 GCA_032251315.1 Gammaproteobacteria bacterium | reverse complement strand
GCAGCAGAAGCTTTAAAAGCTAGTCTGCGAAGAACGCGAAAAGGGCAAAAACAATAATACAAAGGATTTTTTTTGGCTTTTTTCGCGTCCTTGACGTTTTTCGCGGACTACACCTTTGTTTTTATCTGCGTTTATCTGTGGACTAAATGTTTTTTTATTTTTATTGGGAAGTGGATGCCGAATTAAAGCTTAATCAGCCTCCTGAACCGCACCGAACCAGAAGCTTTCGTCTTTTTCCAGGAATTCCTGCCAGGACATGTAGTGCGAGCCATCGCAGGAGAAGGTGAGGCTGATTTTGCCGTTGAAGATGTTGATCGAGGCTGAGCGCAGGTAGAAGGTTTCGTCGGTGAGGCGCAGTTTTTTCATGGCGCGCAGGATCGAGCCGATGCGGTCGGCGGGGATTAATGCATCTTCAGGGTAGGGGCGCGCGGGGTAGAGCAGGCAGACATCGGGGTTGCTGAGTGCTTCGTGGTCGAGAATGCGGTAGCGATAGGGGTCATCCATAAACCAGATGGTGGCGCGTGAGCTGGAGAAATGCAGTACGCACTGGAACATGCCGTGGTCGGTGATGAGCTCTTCGATGATGGCGATGGAGACATCGAAGCTTTCATCCATGGGGCTGGTGGTGCGTTGCTGCTGGAAAACGACACTGCGTATCGCCGGGTCGCCTTTGATCTGTTGCCAGTCGACAGACTCTTCGTAGACATCGCCGGTGACGGGCAGGTCGCGCAAGTCGAAGTCGGAGCCGATGTAGCCCAGGGTTTCGCCGTCTCTCTGCACTGCCTGCAAGGCGGTCATGGAGGGGCGGTTGGCACGCAGGCTCAGATAGGCATTGGAGAGTAGAAAGCCCGTAAGGGGAACCGGCTCGAGCATGTAGGGACGGTTTGAGCGGTCGCGACCGAAGTGTTCGGGCATGAGGCCGTTCGCGCTGACGTTGTCGGAAACCTGTACGCCCTGTGCATCCAGCGCGTAAAGAAACAGGCAGTGCGGCACTTTGTCGAAATTCTCCAGCAATATTTTGTCGAGCGCGTCCCGTTCCGGCCAGACTTCTGCGCAGGCTTCAGCGATGTGGGTAAGCGGGCCGAGCAGCTTGCGCGCCAGTTCGACACGCTGCTGACTGATGGCTTCTTTCCAGGTTTTCTTCATGTTAGTTACCGTTATCTATATAACTGTTCAGGGTTTGTTGTGCTGAGGCGGTGCCATTATTACTCAGCATTTTGAATTTCAGGCTGCTCAATACCTGCGGGCGATCCATACCGGCATTGGCAAAGGCTTCAGCTGAGGCCAGTTTGATAATCAGAACCTCTGCATCCGCAGGTATGGCTGAGAGCACATTGATGCGGGCATCGAGTTTCTGGTTGAGCGCCGAATTGACTGTAATGTCACCAAGGCCCAGCGCCTGTGCATGAATGGGCAGCACGGAGGCGGCGAAGGCCAGAGTTAAGATCAATGTACGCATGGTATTTCTCCTGTATTTGTTGTTGCGATCCAGAGCGAGCATTGTATTTAAAAGCACCTGATTAGACCATGAATTTTTTATTACTCTTGACTTCCACCAACTGAACGGGTGTGGCGCTATTCGAATTTTGCTGTCACGTCGATCACTTACTAACAAAACGCATGGAAAGGATACCCTTCAATCAAGACCATCAGCAGTAGGGATGCTGCTGCCGAGCGTACACGGATGTATTCTCAGCGCGTCTTGATTGAAGGGTATCCTTTCCATGTAACTCAATAGTATCATCGATGATTTCGCAGTATTCATGCCGAAATTGCACTGACTCCGGCTATTCCGGGCAGTATTAGTGTGGGTTATTGCCGCCAATACCGTTATCATTCGCCCCTGATAAATCGAACAACCTGATAAAACGTGTCTGAACACTCTCACAGGATAAAAATATGTTGAAAATGATTGGTGCCATCCTGCTCACCGGCTTCATTACGCTGCTGCCGGTGATGCTCACTGTTTACCTGATGTACTGGCTGGCGGTCAGTCTGGAGCAGGTGATGGGCAGTATGCTGCATTGGGTGATCCCCGACTCCCTGTATTTCCCCGGCTTAGGCATGATCGTCGGCCTGCTGGTGATGTTTGTTGTGGGGCTGCTAATGAAAGCCTATCTGGTGCGGCGGATTTTCGATCTGGGCGAAAAGGTGCTGTACCGCCTGCCGCTGGTGAAAACGATCTATCGCGCTTTGCGTGATCTTTCCGATTTCATGTCCCCCAAGAAGGAGGGGCTGGGGCAGGTGGTGGCGGTGACCATTAATGATATTCAGGTCATTGGTTTTATGACCCAGCCGGACCAGGAGCGCCTGCCCGAAACGTTTCGTGATGATGATTGCGTGCTGGTTTATGTGCCCTTAAGTTACATGGTGGGCGGGCATTCCCTGTTTGTGCCCCGCGATTCAGTACGCCCGGTGAACATGAGCATGGATGAAGCCATGCGTTTTGTTCTGACTGCCGGCATTACCGGCAAATCTGCGTCTTAACCGAGCTGATACTATGTCTGAACTCAACCTTGAAGGCAGCTGTTTGTGTGGCCGTGTCGCCTATGAAATTAAGGCCGATACCACCGTACAGACGCCGCATTTTTTCCACTGCCACTGCCAGCGCTGCCGCAAGGCCAGCGGTACCGGCCACACCAGTTTAATCATTATCGAGCAGTGTTCGCTGACATGGAAGCAGGGCGAGGCCGGCATCGCGCGTTATAAAGTGCCGGAAGCCGAGCGCTTCGCCACCTGTTTCTGCACAGAGTGCGGCAGCCCCTTGCCGCGTTATGACGCAGCCAGCGGGCGCGCGGTGATTCCGGCCGGCTCGCTCGATCACGAACCGGGCCTGCAACCGGAAGCGCGCATATTCCAGAATTCGCGCGCCCGCTGGTCGTGTCAGGATGATGCCCTGCCTACATTTGCCGAGTACCCCGAGTAGGGTATTCATGTTTGTGGAACGGCTACAGCTGTTGCCTTGTATGGTCAAAGACCTCTGCGGTTTTGGTGCGGGGCCATGCTAATTTACAGGGCGCTGAATTTCAGCTGATGTATAATTAGTGGTAAACATTTACCCATTATCCATACATAATCATCCATACACCCCATGAGTAGCGAAGAAAAACTGCAACAGGCCCAGGAATTTATCGCCGCTAATCAGCACGATGAAGCACGCATGTGCCTGCTGGAAGTCTTAAAAGAAGACGCCACCAACAAGCCTGCCCTGATCATGCTCGGCGGTTCGTATTTCTCCATGGAAAAATACGCCGAAGCTGAAATGGTTTTTGAAAGGCTGATTCTGCTGGAACCCGGCGTGGGCCAGTTTTCCATTGGTTTGTTCAACACCCTCTGGCGAATGGATCGCCAGGAAGAGGCGCTGGAAGAGATAAAACGCTTTCTGTCACATGCTGACCCTGACCTTGAAAATGAGACCATTGGTCAGTACATCGCTATCATTAACCAGCTCGACGATATTGATAATCTGGATTAGACAGACAACAGGTCTTAGCCTGTTGGTCAGCATTCGCCATCAGAAAAAACTCAGCCATTAACCGCAGCACTAAAACGCATGATTGAAACCGAACAGCTACGCAAAAAATTCATGACCCGGGGCCTGAGCCAGACGGAACTGGCAAGTGATCCTTATCATCAGTTCGAGCAGTGGTATCAGCAAACCATGGAATCCGATCTGGCGGAACCGACCGCGATGTCTCTGGCCACTGTCGATGCGGACGGCCAGCCCTGGCAGCGCCTGGTGCTGCTGAAAACATTTGATGAAAACGGCTTTGTTTTTTTCACCAACTATTCCAGTCGCAAGGCCGGACACATCGATAACAATCCAAAGGTGAGCCTGCTGTTCCCCTGGCATCCGTTAGGGCGGCAGGTAAAAGTAACCGGACGGGCGGAGAAAATATCCACCGCTGAATCATTAAAGTATTTTGCCAGCCGTCCGCGCGGCAGTCAGATTGGCGCGTGGGCTTCACGGCAGAGCAATGTTATAAAATCCCGCGCCCTGCTGGATATCATGTTTGAGCAGATGAAAAGCAAATTCAGCGAAGGCGATATCCCGCTGCCCGATTTCTGGGGCGGCTATCGAATAATACCCGACACCCTGGAGTTCTGGCAGGCCAGAGATGATCGTCTGCACGACTGTTTCTTTTATCAGCAGGATGAAAAAGGGCAGTGGCTGATCAATCGCCTCGAACCTTAAGCTGCAATATGTTCAGTCGTCTTCAAAAATTTTTAGCCTTGATGCTGCTGCTCGCCCTGAGCTCAGCCTGCTCGACCATGCCGCCAAAAAATCAGGATGACAGTTGCGAAATATTTTTTGAAAAAGATGACTGGTACGACGACGCCAACGACAGTTTCAAAAAATGGGGCGTGCCCATCCATGTACAGCTGGCGATCATTCATCAGGAATCACGTTTTACCTATGACGCCAAAACCGAAATGCAGTATTTCCTCTGGATTATTCCCATCGGCCGGAAATCGAATGCTTACGGTTACGCGCAGGTAAAAGATGAAACCTGGGACTGGTACATAGACAAGGCCGGCAACCGGGGCGCGGATCGGGATGACTTTGATGACGCGGTTGACTTCATCGGCTGGTATGGAAAATTAACCCATAGCAGTCTCGGCATTTCCAAATGGGATGCCTACAACCAGTATCTGGCCTACCATGAAGGCCACGGCGGCTTCAAACGTAAAACCTATCTGAAAAAACCGTGGCTGATGAAGGTCGCCAGAAAGGTAGAGACGCGCGCCAAACAGTATTCGGCGCAGCTGAAAACCTGCCAGAAGGAACTGGACTCACGCTGGGACCTGTGGCCTTTCTGGTAACGACGTATGCAGGATTCAACCCGGTTCTGGGAAACAAAATCGCTGGATGAATTGAGCGATAAAGAGTGGGAATCATTATGTGATGGCTGCGGTCGCTGCTGCCTGATCAAGCTCGAAGATGAAGACAGTCTTAAAGTCTATCTCACCAACGTCACTTGCAAACTGCTTGATCTGGAAACCTGCCGTTGCACAGATTACGAAGGCAGACTGAAGGCGGTACCCGCCTGCATAAATTTGAAAACCGAGCTGGCGGAAATGGTGGAATATTTGCCTGAAACCTGCGCTTACCGTCTCTTGTATCGGGGGCAGCCGCTTCACGACTGGCACCCGCTATTGAGTTTAAGTTATGCATCGGTGCTTGAGGCTGAAATTTCGGTTAGCGAATTTGCAGTGAGCGAAGAGGCCATCCACCCGGATCAGATTGAACAGCACATTATCGATTTACTGACTGATAACCATTAATCCACAGGGCATAAAACATGGCAATAGATGAAATAGCAGGCTGGCTGGCGGCGATATTCACCACCCTTATTCTGGTGCCGCAAGTGATCAAGGCCATTGCGACAAAAAAGACCCGCGACGTCTCCATGCTGATGATCGTTTTCACCGTTCTGGGCAATGTCGGCTGGCTGGTGCAGGCGTCACTCACTGGCAATAGACCGCTGATGGTGTGCGCCACATTGATTATCATTCTGAGTTTTATCATGATTATTTTCAAATTTAACAACGATAGAAGACAGAACGAATAATTGTGGATGTTCTAACTCAGGGCCTGCTGGGCGCGGCACTCTCCCAGTCGATTGCAAATAAGAAAGAGACCCGCCTGGCTACCGGTGTGGGTTTTTTTGCCGGCCTGATTGCTGATCTGGATATACTGATTTCATCGTCATCTGATCCAATGTTAAACATTGAGATTCACCGGCATTTCACCCATTCAATATTTTTCGTGCCCATCGGCGGCCTGATCGCGGCGCTGGTTTTGTGGCCTGTACTGAAACTTTTTTTCAAATCAGTATCAATCAGCTTTAAACGCCTTTATGTTTTTTGCCTGCTGGGCTACAGCCTGAGCGGCTTTATCGACGCCTGCACCAGTTACGGTACGCATCTTTTGTGGCCGCTCTATGATGAACGGATCTCGTTTCATATTATCTCTATCATTGATCCCGTCTTCACCGGCGTGCTGCTGTTTGCGGTGATCAAGGCGTGGCGTGATCGTCGCCCGCGTCTGGCTCACTATGGGCTGTTATTCTGCGGCCTGTATCTACTGCTGGGCGCGTTACAGCTGCACCGTGCCAATGACATGGCGATGGAGCTTGCCCAGTCGCGCCGGCATGAGGTCGAAAAAATTTCGGTTAAACCCTCACTGGCTAATCTTCTGCTGTGGCGTTCGATCTATATTTCCGGCGATAAAATTTATGTCGATGCCGTCCGCCCCGGTATCACTGCCAGTAAAACCTATATCGGTGATTCCGTTGATCTGTTCATTCCCGAACGCGATGCCACCGGCATACCCAGAGACTCTGTGCTGTATGCAGACATCCTTCGGTTTCAGGAATTCTCTGATGGTTTTATTGCGCTGGAACCGGGAAAAGAAAATCTGCTCGGCGATGTCCGTTACAGCATGACGCCGATAAAAATTGCCACGCTCTGGGGCATAACCCTGGACAAGGACAAACCGGACGAACATGCGCACTATGGCTTTTATCGGGCGACTTCACCGGGTGACCGTGAAAAGTTTTTCCAGATGCTGCTGGGGAAATAACTGGACCGGTGATCAGTCATTCATGAACGATAAATCAGAGAATTTTCCAGATCAGCCCGTTCCCGAATGGGTACAGTGGCTGGCACAGGACAGCAGTGGTGCATGGTGGGGTTATTCGGTCGAGCCGCTACGCAACGACAGCGGCTGGTATGAAAACGAAGTCGGGGATTATGTGTTGTTAGGAACAAGCGCGGCCCTCGACTGGCCAAACTCGCTCCAACGCGTTAACCGTTATTAAACATCAGCGGTTTTTCTCGAAAAATATTCCTGCGTCAACTTGAACACCAGCGGACTGAGCAGGATCAACGCGATCAGATTCGGCAATGCCATCAGTGCATTGAGCGTATCGGCCAGCAGCCAGATGAATGAAAGTTTGGCGGTAGCGCCAATGGGGATGGCAATAATCCAGAGCACCCGAAACGGCACGATCGAACGCACGCCGAATAGATACTCAACACATTTCTCACCGTAAAAACTCCAGCCCAGCAGCGTGGTAAAGGCAAAAACACTCAGGCCAAAGGAGACTACATAACCGCCGACGCCGGGCAGGGCGGTTTCGAATGCCAGCGAGGAGAGGCCGGCGCCGGTTTCGCCGCTGGTCCAGGCACCGGTAACGATGATCACCATGCCAGTGATGGTGCAGATGATCAGCGTATCGATGAAGGTGCCCAGCATGGCGATGGTACCCTGTCGCACCGGGCTGTCGGTTTTGGCCGCGGCATGGGCAATTGGCGCACTGCCGAGACCTGCTTCATTGGAAAAAATACCGCGCGCCACACCAAAGCGGATTGCCGCCCAGACCGCCGCGCCGGCAAACCCGCCGGTAGCGGCGACAGGGGTGAAGGCATGGGTGAACACCAGGGCGAATGCCGCCGGCACTGCCGAGGCATTCATGATCAACACCACCAGACCTGCCGCGACATAAGCAATGGCCATGAAGGGCACCAGTCTGCCGGCCACATCGGCAATACGCTTGATACCACCGATCAACACCAGGGCAACCAGCGCCGCCATGACCAGGCCGGTTGTCAAATGCCGGTAACCGAATTCGGTATGGAGTACATCGGCGACCGAATTGGCCTGTATGGTATTGCCGATGCCGAAACCGGCCAGCGCGCCGAAGATGGCAAACGCGGTGCCCAGCCAGGCCCAATGGCTTTTCAGACCATTTTTAATGTAAAACATGGGGCCGCCGATGTGGTTGCCTTTGGCATCAATTTCACGATAGTGCACGGCGAGCACCGCCTCTGCATATTTGGTGGCCATGCCCACCAGTGCGGTGCACCACATCCAGAACAGCGCACCCGGTCCGCCCAGAAATATCGCCGTCGCGACACCCGCAATATTGCCGGTGCCGATGGTAGCCGCCAGTGAAGTCATCAGGGCCTTGAAGGGGGCGATATCGCCTTCGCCGGTAGCCTTGCGGCCCAGCCACAATGTTTTGAAAGCGTAGACAATGTGGCGCAGCGGTATCAGCCTTAAGCCGACCATCAGGTATAGACCGGTGCCCAGTATCAGCACCAGCATGGCCGGACCCCAGACGATAGCATTCAATTCGCCAAGCAGATTGTTTATCTGTTCCATGTTGTCCCCGGAGTGTTATTGGAATTTTTTTATTTTTAATTTAAGCGAGATTTGAGCGGGATGTTAATGCTGAATGCCTTAAAATGCACGTTATGAATATTATTGCCGCAGATAATCTGGCTTGCCCCATCGACAATCTCGAACTGGTTAAACAGGAAAACTGTTATCGATGCGCTAACGGCCACTGTTTTGATATCGCCAGACAGGGTTATGTCAATCTGTTGCCGGTACAGCACAAAAAATCAAAAAATCCCGGTGACAGCAAAGCCATGGTGCAGGCGAGAACGCGGTATCTTGATGCCGGTTTTTACCAGCCCATTGCAGAGCAATTATCAGACATTATTTTCCAGCAGCTAAGCCATATCAGTGCTGAAAGCCACTGTGTTTTCGACGCCGGTTGTGGCGAGGGTTATTATCTACAGCAGGTGATTGCAGCCGCCGCGCAGCGTGACGATGACACGCCCGTTTCATTTGTGGCCATGGATATTTCCAAACCCGCCATTATCGACGCCGGCAAACGCAGCAGGCAGGTGAGCTGGATTGTGGGCACCAATAGTCAACCGCCTTTTCTGCCGCAATCGGTTGATCTGATTTTCTGCGTCTTCGGCTTTCAAAGTTTCGCCGGGTTTAAAAAAGTCCTGAAGCCCGGAGGAAAACTCATTCTGGTTGAACCGGGCAGCAAACATTTGCAGGAACTGAGAGCCATTATTTATGCCGAACCCTCGGCGGAAAAAACGGCGCATCAAGCAGACAGCGAAAAAGATTACAGCCTGATTGATACGCAGACGCTGCAATTTGAAATTCATTTAAATAGCAACGAGCAGATTCGCGATTTGCTGAGCATGACGCCCCATCTTTTCCGGGCCAGCAGCGAAGGCAAAGCCAGTATAGAAAATATGGGTTCGCTCTCGCTCAGCACTGATATCATCTTCAGCGTTTTTGAATACAATCCGGCAACCGGTCCTTCAATCGACTAAGAGACTGTCGGATTTATTTGCACTGCTTCAGCACTCAATGCTGCCAACTATCTTTTAGATATCATCAGCCTTCATCAATAAAAAACTTCAACTATGAACACCGCTATTCTTTACAACTTCCGCCGTTGTCCCTACGCCATGCGCGCACGCATGGCATTGAAATATTCAGGCATTCCCGTTGAACTGCGTGAAATTGATCTGGACCAGCCACCCACAGCGCTGCTCGACATCACCGACAATGCCACCGTGCCCATACTCCATCTACCTGACGGTGAGGTGATAGATGAAAGCTGGGACATCATGCAGTGGGCGGTTAAGCAGAATGATCCTGAGTACTGGCTGGGTGAGAACAAGCAGTATTTGCTGAAGACCGACATGCTGCTGGAAATCAATGATTACTCGTTCAAGGAGGATCTGGATCACTACAAATATGCCGATCGGCATCCCGAGCATCCGATGCAATATTATCGCGAGCAGGGTGA
The DNA here is from genome assembly GCA_032251315.1 of Gammaproteobacteria bacterium. Lineage (GTDB taxonomy): Bacteria > Pseudomonadota > Gammaproteobacteria > SZUA-229 > SZUA-229 > LH-M37. The sequence goes on along the minus strand of JAVVEE010000022.1, from coordinate 24,162 downwards.
AGAGTTTTTGCAGGAGCTGGAAGAGCAGCTCAGCGAGACGCGCTATCTTTTAGCCGATTCGCTCTCCATTGCAGACGTGGCGGTGTTTCCCTTTATTCGGCAGTTCGCCATGGTCGATCAGGCCTGGTTTGATCAGGCACCTTATCCAGCACTGCAACAGTGGCTCAATGGTTTTATCGATTCAGACCGTTATGAAGCCAGGCTTTTCGCCTCAATTATGCAGAAACACGCGCTCTGGAAGCCGGGCGATCCGGCCGTTTACCTCTAAAGCTTACAGCTTTATTGACTATCTCCGGTATGCAGATCACCAGCAGGCCATCAATGTATTCGGAATTCCTTATGTGACTGCCTGTCGAAAAACCGACAGCATTGTCGATATTTGCAACATTTTTGTTGAGCTTTCGACAATAGAGGGCTATATTCTATTAGAGGTTGTGTATCGGCTTAAACACATTAACTTATTGAAGCCTTATTTTTCAGATAGTTATTGTTATCTGTTAAAGTTAAATATAAAAAAGTACAGCCCGAAGCTATATCCTGCCTAAGCCTGTTTCCGGGTTTCAGGTTATCCGGTGCTCTCAAATGCTCAAAAATTCTCGAATCAGATCCGGTATTAATCATGCCGAAACAGATTATCCACGCCTGCAAAATGCACGCGTGATATCACCGAGCGGAGAGAACGCATGGCTACAGAATCATACACCCTGAAAACCGGTGGCTTGTCGACAAAGAAATCGAAAGATCATCAACATGGCCAACTCATCGAAACCATTTATGATTTTCTCAATGAGGAATTATTAGAGCTGTTCACCGCCATGCTGGATAGTGCCGACCGCACTCTGGCCGATTATATGAAGGCCACTGATCCCGATAACCCGCCCGATGAAAAAAAGGAAATGGAGATCAGAGCCATCAGGTTATTGTGTGACCAGCGTGCGAACATCAACACCAATTTTTTTATTGCGCTCAATGAATTACTCTCTCCTTCTTTTACCTCCGCGTTCGAAGAGGACGAGGAGCTCAGGCTGGTTGATACCGATGAAATGGAAGAGATGGTGGCGATCACCACCATGCATGCTAATGCACTCAATTTGTTTGGCATCGATGTCAATCATCTGGTGGCACGTATCGAGTATCTGGAGATTCTGTCGGCACCGATCTTTGGCAGCCAGGCGCTCAATCCGAATCGAATTTGTGAAGCTTTTCAGATAGCCGTAAAACCTTTTGATTTCAGCACCGAAAATAAGCTGATTCTGTTCAGATATTTCGATGAGCATGTTAATTTAAAATTGGCCAACCTGTACCAGACCATTAACAAGATGCTGATCGCCGCGGATATTCTTCCCGAGGTTATTCTTAGCACTAAAAACGATGAATCTGTTGAAGATAAATCGTTTGAGTCACGCACTGTAAATTATTACGACCCGTCTGAGAACAAGGCCAGTGATTTTATTCCCCGATCACAGTCCGAGATGAACAACATCGTCAACCTGTTCATGCGCGGAGACATCTCTGTCACTGGTGACGAACTCGAACTGCCGGCCTCCTTTTACAAGGACCCGAAAGACCAGAGCAGCAGTGATAAAAATCTCTACGCCCGAAAGGATGTCATACATTCACTCAACCGACTCCAGAACAAACTGCTTGAGCTGGGCGCCCAATCAGAATTAATTAATCACAAGGAGATAAAGAATTCCTTAATGAAGGAAATGGGGGTTGTCAGTGACGACCCTGCAGCAAAGGAAATTGCCGTCCTCGATGAACGCAGCATCGACTTTGTGGGCATGATGTTCGACGCCATCACCTCTGATGAGAGCATTTCGCCTGTCGTCTCAGAACTTGTTATGCAGCTGCAGATACCGGTGATAAAAGTAGCGGTGAGCGATGAAGCGTTATTCACAAACGAACACCATCCCGCCCGCGATGTGCTTAACCTGATTCCACAGGCAGGGAAGGGCGTGATAGAAAAACAGGATCGCATCTATGCCGATCTGGAAAATATTGTTAACGATATTCTCAACGAGTACGAGATAGACACGGTCTGTTTCGAGCAGGCGGTGGAGACACTAAACGAGCTTATCGTTACCGAAGAAAATCTGGCCAAAACGCAGGAACGCGAGCAGCAAAGAACCATAGTTCGAGATCATGCCCGTAGCGTGGTTATATCCGAACTCCGCAACCTGACTGCAAAAAGATCGATTCCACAGGAGGTGCAGCCACTGGTGCTGAAAAACTGGTCAACCCTGATGATGAACCGATATATCAAACACGGCAAAGGTAGTTATCAGTGGCTGGAATCCATCCTGCTGTTGAAACTAATGATGAAATGCCTGCAACCAATTAAGCAGAAATCCCAGTGGCAGTTCCTCAATAGCAATCATTCTGCTTTGGTCGAAGCGGTTAATGATGAACTTTACGACACCCGGCAGGACAAAGAGGAGATCAATGTAAAATTGTCGATACTGAAACATAAATTTTCTCAGATGCTCGACGAGTTTGGCTACGTACTGGATGATGCTGAAACCGAACAGACGGCTGAATACGCTGAAACTAATGAGGCATTTGATACCAATATCGAACACGAGCTCGAAGCCGCCAGACAGGAAGCGCAGATTGCACTGGAGAAAATCAGCCGACTGCCCGAAAACGTAAAACCCGGCGTATGGTTCGAGGTGTTTAACGGTGAAGACAGAGCGATCCGACGCCTCAAGATGTCGACGATACTGACTGAAGCTGCGAAAATTATTTTCGTTGACCGCAAAGGCGTTAAGGTTCTGGAGAAAGATGCCGGTGATTTTCTGGAAGAGCTCAGCCACAATCAGTCACGCGTTCTGGCCGATCACTCAACCTTCGATCATGCACTGGGCAAAGTTATTAACGCTATGGCCGCCTAGAATAACCGTGACTTTTAATTACTCAAACAAACTAATCAATTAAATACTATATGCGAAACAAGCCTTATTCAGAATCATGCGGACAGAATCGCGATGCGATATTAAATGTTATTCAGCCTTTGTTAACCCACGCCGGCTCCGTTCTGGAGATCGGCAGTGGCACAGGCCAGCACGCCGTCTACTTCTCAGAAATGATGCCGCACCTCACCTGGAACACCAGTGATCGCATTGAAAATATCGAAGGCATCAAGCTCTGGTTGGCCGAGGTTGATAGTGAAAAATTGCTTCAGCCTGTGGTACTTGACGTGGCTCAACAAAGTTGGCCTGAGGTGGCGTTCGACACTGTATTCACCGCCAACACTTGCCACATTATGAATCAACGCTGCGTTGAAAACATGATCAGTAAAGTCGGTGAGCTGCTGCCTGATGGCGGGCAATTAATTATTTATGGCCCTTTTAATTACAACCAGAAGTACACCAGTACCAGCAATCAGCAGTTTGACCAGTGGCTAAAATCCCGCGATTCGGAAAGTGGCATAAGAAACTTTGAAGACCTGAACGAGCTGGCTGAAAAAGCCGGCATGAGGCTGGTGAGTGATTATGAAATGCCGGCAAATAACCGTCTCCTGCACTGGCAGAAACAACGCGGAAGTTAAGCTGGCTATTGTTTTCGCAGACGGAATTTTTTGCGCTATTAATAGCCGAAAATTAATTAACAGCAGCTGTTTTTTCTATCTCATCAAGATCATTAACCAGTGGGTTGAAACGATGCTCATCAATGCCTGAAAAGCCGGCTTAGGAGAGTCACAGGGCATCTCAGCTAACCCTGGGCAGTATCTATAAATTGATCTTTTTGTCAGAATATAATAATATCCTGATATTCAAATTATTTTGAGTCCCTTTATGAACAGCGAAATTTCATGTGAACAGTTACACCAGTTTTTGGCCAGAGGTGCCCAGCTCATCGATGTACGGTCTAGCATGGAGTACAATCAGGGAGCGCTAAACGGCGCCATCAATCTGCCCATAAATACGATACAATCCAGCATAGAATCTATCGATAAATCGAAGCCTGTATTACTGTATTGCCGCTCCGGTGCGCGTTCGGGCATGGTGCAGCAATTCCTTATTTCACTGGGTTTTCACGATGTTTATAACATTGGCGGTTATAATAAATACGTTTTTTGTTAAATAATGACCGGATCTGACCTAATGAATTACAAATTCAGTGTTGAAAACATCAAATGCGACGGCTGTGCCGGTACCATTATGAAAAAAATCAACGCTCTCAACGGGGTTGAGAGTACTGATGTTGATGTTGAGGCCGGTGTGGTTAAGGTCGGCGGCGCAGACGGGTTGCATGAAACCCTGTTAGCCAGCCTGTTAAAAATGGGCTATCCGGAAACCGGCAGCACCGAAGGTATGGCTGCCGCCAAAGCCAGAGCTAAATCTTTTGTTAGTTGCGCGGTAGGGAAATTCAATACTGACAAATAACCCGGAATTTCCAGCCCGAAAATAGCGTCCGGCATTCATCCTAAATCCGACAGTCTCCTAATTTCGTGATATTCTACGCGCGCCATGCGAACCGACGATTTTTACTTTGACCTTCCTGATGAGCTGATCGCTCAACAACCCTGCGAACAACGCTCTGCCAGCCGCCTGCTTCACCTCTCCCGCAGCCCGGCAGCGGGGTCAACTTCAGTACAGCATCGCCTGTTCAAAGACTTACCCGAGCTTCTGCAACCCGAAGATTTACTGGTATTCAATGACACCCGTGTGATTCCGGCGCGCCTGTACGGGCATAAAGCCACGGGCGGGAAAGTAGAGGTTCTGCTCGAACGGCTGGTCGATGAGCATCATTGCCTGGCGCATGTTCGCGCCAGCAAGACGCCTAAAATCGGCAGTTTGCTTAAAATCGGCGATGCGGGCGCGTACACGCTGAAGGTTGACGCCCGCCAGGATGATCTGTTCGTGCTGAGCTCAAATAACAGCTGCAAACTGACCGAGATCATGCAGCAGGTCGGCCATATTCCCCTGCCACCTTATATTACCCGTGCGGATGAAGCGGTGGATTTTGAGCGCTATCAGACGGTATACAGCAAAAATCCCGGTGCGGTCGCGGCGCCCACCGCCGGCCTGCATTTCGATGAAGCCATGATCCAGCGGCTGCAAGAGCAGGGCGTGCAGTCGACTTTTGTCACCCTGCATGTGGGTGCCGGTACTTTTCAGCCGGTGCGCGTGGAAAACATTGAAGACCACCTGATGCACTGCGAATACCTTGAGGTCAGCCAGGCTACGGTGGATGCCTGCGAGCAGGCCAGAAACCGGGGCGGGCGCATCATTGCCGTGGGCACCACCGCCGTGCGTTCGCTGGAGACGGCCTCGGCTGGCGGTGCCTTGCAGGCATTTTCGGGCGAGACCGATATCTTTATCTACCCCGGTTACAGCTTCCGCAGCGTCGATGCCATGATTACCAATTTTCACCTCTCTGAATCAACCCTACTGATGCTGGTCAGCGCTTTTGCGGGCAGGGAAGCGGTGTTCGAGGCTTACCGGCAGGCCATTGAAAAACGCTATCGGTTTTTCAGTTATGGCGATGCCATGTTTATTTCATGAACCCGATTAATAAATATAAATAACTTTAATAAGAATTCACAACATACTGTTTTAATATGAAATTCACCTTAATCAATAAAAACAAGTCCGCCCGCCGGGGCCGTCTGGAGTTTGATCGCGGCAACGTCGAAACCCCGGCCTTTATGCCCGTGGGCACCTACGGCACCGTCAAGGCCATGACCCCCGAAGAACTCGAGGGCATGGGTGCGCAGATCATTCTGGGCAACACCTTTCATCTCATGCTCCGCCCCGGCACCGAGATCATCAAGAAGCACGGCGATCTGCATAATTTCACCCACTGGCAGGGGCCGATACTGACCGACTCCGGCGGCTTCCAGGTTTTCAGCCTGGCCAAAATGCGCAAGATTTCCGAGAAAGGGGTGGTGTTTCAGTCGCCCATCGACGGCGCCAAAGTGGAGCTCACCCCGGAAAGCTCGATGCAGGTGCAGAAGGATCTGGGCTCGGACATTGTCATGATTTTTGACGAATGCACGCCGTATCCCGCCACCGAAATTGAAGCCAGTGACTCCATGGAGCTGTCGTTGCGCTGGGCCGAGCGCTGCAAAGCCGCACATCAGGGCAACCCCAACGCGCTGTTCGGCATCGTGCAGGGCGGCATGTATCCGTCATTGCGCCACCGCTCCGCCGCTGAACTCACCCGAATCGGTTTCGATGGTTATGCCATCGGCGGGCTGTCGGTGGGTGAGCCCGAGGATGATCGCAACCGTGTTCTGGATGAAACCCTGCCGGTGCTGCCCGAAGACAAGCCCCGTTACCTGATGGGCGTGGGTACGCCGGGCGACATTATCGAAGCGGTGCGTCGCGGCGTCGATATGTTCGACTGCGTTATTCCCACCCGCCATGCCCGCACCGGTTTTCTCTACACCCATGCCGGCATCGTTAAAATCAGGAACAGCAAATACACCGATGACATCCGCCCCCTGGACGAACACTGTAACTGCTATACCTGCAAGAATTACAGCCGCTCCTATCTCCGGCATCTGGACAAATGCGGCGAAATCCTGGGCATCCGCCTCAACACCATTCATAACCTGCATTACTATCAGGATTTAATGCGTGACATCCGTGCGGCCATTGAAAGCGACCGCTTCGAAGAGTTTGCCGAAGAATTCTACGCAAAAAAACAAGATTAGCCCTTATGCCGCGGGGCATCTGTGGCATAATGTTGCGCTTTAAGAAACTGACACTGGGGATACCAATGAGCTTTTTTATATCTGATGCAATCGCAGAGGCCGCACCCGCCGCCGCTGGACAACCCGAACTCGCTTCACTGCTACTGCCGGTCGGCCTGGTCGTACTTTTCTACTTTTTCCTGATTCGCCCGCAGAACAAACGCCAGAAAGAACATCGGCTGATGGTCGCCGGCCTGCAAAAAGGCGAAGAGGTCATCACCACAGGCGGCCTGTTAGGTAAAATTACTAACGTCGGTGAAAATTTTGTCACACTTGAAATCAGCAAAGACGTGTCTATTTTCATACAGAAAAGTTCTATCCAGACCATCATGCCCAAAGGCACTCTCAAAGAACAACAATAAAGCTTAAGGAAGCCACCAGACATGCTGAACCAGTATCCTTTATGGAAATACCTGTTATTAGCCGTCGTGCTATTAGTGGGTGGTATTTATGCCTTACCCAATCTCTACGGCGAAGACCCTTCTGTTCAAATCTCTCATCGTTCACAAGCGCTCGAAGAGAGTGACCGTCTGGTCATTGAGCAGACCCTAGGCCGGCAGTCCATTGAGTTTAAACGCATCGAACTGCTTGATAACAAGGTGCTTGTCCGTTTTGCTGATGATCAGTTACAGCTGAAGGCGGCCGACGCGTTAAAGTCTGCGCTGGATAAAAAATACCTGGTGGCACTCAATCTGGCGGCAGCCACACCCGACTGGCTACGCTCACTTAACGCTTCACCCATGTATCTGGGCCTTGATCTGCGTGGTGGTATTCATTTTCTCATGGAAGTGGATATGGTGGCGGCAATCAAACGCGTGGAAGAGAGCCTGCTGTCAGATATCCGCACCATCTTACGTGACGAAAAAGTTCGCTATCGCGGTGTCAGTCATGAAGGCAATGTCCTGCAGATTGAATTTCGAGACGCTGATAACATGAACGCCGCACTTCCGGTACTTGAAAAAGAGTTCAAGCAGCTGGACTTTACTCAACTCGATGAGCAACTCAAGATCGAAGCGAGACTGACTGAAAACGCTATCCGTGATGAAAAAAAATCCGCCCTGCAGCAAAACATTATCACCTTGCGTAATCGTGTTAACGAGCTGGGCGTAGCAGAACCCATCATCCAGCAGCAGGGAGAGTCACGCATCGTTGTGCAGCTGCCCGGTGTGCAGGATTCCGCGCGAGCCAAAACCATTCTGGGCGGCACCGCCACGCTGGAATTCAGGCTCACCGAAGGCGATGTTTCCGACTGGTATAGCGCAGAGGATACAGGTCAGGTGCCATTGAACGCATTGCTCTACCATGAACGTGACGGCAGGCCGGTTCTACTCAGTCGCCGCGTCATTGTCACCGGTGACATGATCACCGACGCCGCCTCAACCATTGATACCGAAAAAGGCGTGCCCGCCGTCAGCGTTAGCCTCAATGGCAGGGGCGCCAAAATAATGAATGAGGTCACGCGAGAAAACGTCGGCAATAAAATGGCGGTGGTCTTCATTGAAAACAAGGTGGAAACCAAACGGGTAGGTGATGAGCTGGTGAAAGAGCGCACCACTATCAGAGAAGTCATTAATGTTGCAACTATTCAGGGTGTTTTTGGTGCCCGTTTCCAGATTACAGGTCTGGAATCGCAGGAAGCGCGCGACCTCTCTTTATTGTTACGCGCAGGTTCGCTAAGAGCCCCCGTTGAAATTATTGAAGAACGCACCATCGGTCCCAATCTGGGTGCCGACAATATCGAGCAGGGATATTACTCGGTACTGATCGGCTTCCTGCTGGTGCTGATCTTCATCGCCGTCTATTACAAGGCTTTTGGTTTAATTGCCAATCTGGCGCTGACCGTAAACCTGGTACTGCTCATCGCCATTCTCTCCATGCTGCAAGCCACCTTAACGCTGCCCGGTATAGCAGGCATTGTATTAACGGTGGGCATGGCCGTGGACGCCAATGTGCTGATTTTTGAGCGCATCAAGGAGGAGCTGCGTAACGGTAATTCCATACAGGCCAGTATCCACGCCGGCTACGAGAAAGCCTTTAGCACCATTACAGATGCCAACATCACCACCCTGATTGCGGCGGTTGTCCTGTTCAGTCTGGGTACAGGACCGGTTAAAGGTTTTGCGGTAACACTGAGTATCGGGATTCTAACATCCATGTTCACTGCCATCGTCGGCACCCGCGCGGTGGTCAACCTTGTTTACGGCAATCGCAGCCTAAAAAAACTCCCTATATAAAAAGCTTCGGCATTTACACGAGATCAGCCTATGCAAATTTTACCCGGAAAACTGAACATCGATTTCATGAGCAAGCGCAAGCTAGCCATGGCCATGTCATTGCTGTTAATTATTTTGTCCATCGCCAGCCTGGCTAAAAACGGCCTTAATTTAGGCATCGACTTCACCGGCGGCTATCTGATCGAAGTCAGCTATCCTGGCGATGCCGACATTGAATCTATTCGACAGACACTGGAAAGCAATGGCTTCAAAAGTGCCCAGGTACAAAACTTCGGCACCAGTCAGGACGTTTTGATACGCATTGCACCTTCCATAGGCACCAATAAAGCCACGCTCAGCAACGATATACTCAGCACACTCAGGCAGGCCAGTGATCAGCCCGTCGAAATGCGGCGCGTTGAGTTCGTTGGCCCGCAGGTGGGAGAAGAGCTACGTGATCAGGGTGGTCTGGCCATGCTGGTAGCACTGTTTTTCATACTTATCTATGTCAGCATGCGCTTTCAGTTCAAGTCCGCGGCAAGTGCAATTGTGGCACTGGTACACGACGTCGTCATCACCATAGGCATCTTTTCAGTCCTACAGATGGATTTCGATTTAAGCGTACTCGCCGCCATACTGGCCATTATCGGCTACTCACTGAATGATACCGTTGTTGTGCTTGATCGTATTCGCGAAACTTTCAGAAGCGTAAGAAAAAACACGCCTTATGACATTATCAATCTTTCCATTAATCAGACGCTGTCGCGCACCTTAATGACCTCGCTAACTACCTTGCTGGTTCTCTTTGCGCTGTTTTTTCTGGGCGGCGAAGTCATTCACGGTTTTGCCGCTGCGCTCATTGTAGGCGTTGTTATCGGCACCTATTCTTCGATATACATCGCCAGCAGCGCCTTGTTAAGCATGGACATTAATAAGCAGGATTTTTTGATTCAGACCAAAGAGGAAGTGGTCGACGATCGCCCATAAAGCTTTTCTCATCACCAGAAGGCTGTCGGATTTAGGATGAATTGGCTGTGGAAGTGGGAGAGCTGCTCAAATTTCTCCAGTTTTTCGTTGCGTAGACTAACTATGCGCCTCAAATCAATCCCCTAAACCCGACAGCCTCCTGATCTGTTAAATGAATTAAGACTTGTAAAAACTGATTCCTTAAACAGAAAATTCATTTCCAATAAATATATGTAGCCGGGTCAGGCTGCGCTACCTCTATCAGGGACGATGGCGATGGTGCTGAAAAACACCTGTTCCTCTTACTCCTTCTTACGTCTGTTCCTCTCTCCGAAATCCATTTCGTACATTAGCTCGTCGCCGGTGACTGATGCCGGAAACACTGGCCATTTCCTAAATTGGAAAAAGATTTAACTATTTTAGAGTCGGCCTGCATAAAGATTATATTTACATGTTTCAAATATAATAAGTTGCTAATATTGCATCATGCAGGTAAAAAATAGCCGTATATAAGCAACTGTTTTAACAGTAAATAATAACAACAATTGTAAAGTTGCATAAGCATAATTATATAAATGTAAATTTTGTAATTATTCTTAGACTCAATATTGATAGCTGCAAATACAAGTGGTACTATTCCCTCATAAAATCTGGGCAGAAATAACTGTTCACGCTTGAATGCGGATTCGATGCTGAGTTCTAATTCAGATAGCAGAATCCTCAGACAAGCCACTCCAGATAATCGATAACAATAATTGGAGATATTAGAGTGAATAAAGCAACATTATTAGGAATCTTCTGCGCACTGATTACCTTTAACAGCAGTTATGCCGCCGACATTGACGCCGGCAAGGAAAAAGCAGTCGTCTGTGCCGGTTGCCACGGGGCTGATGGTCACGCAGTTAATCCCGAATGGCCAAATCTCGCCGGTCAGAACATCAAATACATCGAAAACCAGCTCATCGCTTTCCAGAACGGCACTAGAAAAAATAATCTGATGACACCGATGGCTCAGTCATTGGATGCTGAAGGCGTGGCTAATGTTGCCGCTTACTTTAATAGTTTAAAAGCACAGTAGAAAACAGCCACTCCTGATATAAAAATAAAATAATAATTAATACTTTTCTGAGGATTTCGGAACATGAGTGATCATGCAGCACATGCCCACGAGGCACCCACCACGCCCTGGCCCCTGGTAATCAGCATCGGCATTCTATTTTTTATACCGCTTGCTTTCATCTTTAAATTTGAATACAACCAGCCATTTAGCGCTGTCCTTAGTATCGGCGTTGGCGCACCACTTATCATCATCGGAATTATCGGATGGGCACGTGAAGCCATAGGCGGGGCGGAATTCCCGGAAATGCGCGGACTCGGCTTTGGCGCGATGGGCTGGTTTATTCTCGCTGAAGCTTTAATCTTCCTGCCTACTTTTGCCACTTACTGGATAATGCGCCTGAACGCACCTGAATGGCCGCCTGAAGGCACAGTTGATATGCCGTCATTATTGCCTCTCATCATGACCGTAATACTGCTTTCTTCGAGTTTCACCATTCATTATGCTGAAGAAGCGCTGGAAAAGGGCAACGTGCTTGTTTTCAGAAAATTATTGCTGGCAACCATGGCACTGGGCATCACCTTTCTCTCCATGTCCATGTACGAATGGAACCATCTGTTCCACCAGAACTTCACGATTTCAACAAATATTTATAGCTCTGTATTTTTCACCATAACAGGGTTGCATGCTTCGCACGTAATTGTCGGCCTGGGTATATTTATGGCGATATTAATACCTGCGCTATACGGTACCATTAACCATGTAGTGGTTAGAACAGGCTCACTGTACTGGCATTTTGTAGATATCATCTGGTTCTTTGTTGTTTCACAAATGTACTTTTGGTAGAGATTTTTAGATACTTAAATGCACCGCTTGAACTGTAGCTCATTGTGAAACCGGCTCTTTATCTTAAACAGGCACTGTTGTTTACAGCTTGTCTATTGGTATTGGCGCAGGCAAATGCGGTTAACGATGGCAATGTAGAATCGACGCTGGATCCTAGCGTAGTTCGTATCGATGAAGCGAAATTTCTCGGCACACCTCTGGACAAAGATTTTGTTCTACTGGATGAAGAGGGTAACGAATTTACCCTGGGTGAACAGATGGGAAGACCGCTGATACTGCTGTTTTCCTACTACACCTGTGATGGCATATGTGAAGTATTAAATAAGTATCTGGCGCAGCGCTTAACCGAATTAAAGGCAAGCGAACCGAATCGTGATTACCGGGCATTAACAATATCTTTTGACAAAGAAGATACTGTTGAATCATTAGGTCACTTCAGTCATCACAAAGTAGGGGTGCCCGAAAACCTGAAAGACCGCTGGAAGCTTTCAGTAATGAAAAACCCGGAAGACATTCAACGCCTTACCGAAAGTGTAGGTGTACGCTACTTCTGGTCATCAAGAGACAAAGTATTTGTACACCCTAATGCGTTTATATTTGTGACACCGAAGGGACGTGTTGCGCGTTATTTGACCGGCGCTGAGTTCACGGTTAGGGATTTAAATCTAGCCCTGGTTGATGCTGACTGGGAAAATATTTCTCAAGCCGGACGAGTGATTGATATTTTGGCAGGCGTTTGCTTTAGCTACAATTTTGAAGAAGGCAAATATACGTTAAACATACCACTGCTGGCAGGCGTTGCCTCCCTGCTGACAGGAATTTTTATTACGCTCTTTGCATTTAGAGTCAAAATTAATAAGAAGAAAAACCAGGAGTAGAAAAACATGCACAAGCTCGGTATGAAAGGCTTAAGCCTGACATCATCCCTAATTGGTTTAATCGCTAGCCTTATGCCGGCAATCGGTTACGCGAATGAAATTGCTGACCCGGTCAAAGGCTTTGATGATCTGTGGTACGAGGTCATGGTGGATATCACTATTATTGGTGCTATTTTCGCCATTATTTTGGTGTATTTTATGATCAAGTATCGTCGTCGCAGCAGTGATGATGAAGGCTCACAAAAACCCATGACGGTTCTCAGTGCTATTGGCTGGTCGGTTATCCCGGTATTTATGTTCCTTGCCGATGATCTGTATATGGCGGCTAAAGGCTGGGAGCTATACAACGATTACCGTAACGTGCCCGAAAACAGCATGGAGATAAAACTGGAATCGGCCATGTGGAGCTGGGATTATACCTATCCCAATGGAGTTAAAACTTATAATGAGTTACGGGTGCCTGCAGGTACGCCTATAGTGCTGCGAATGACCAGTCGTGACACTTTGCATAGCCACTACATCCCCGACTTTAGAATTAAGGAAGATTCCATGCCCGGTCGGGTCACTTACCTCTGGTTCCACCCAAAGGAGCCGGGTGAGCATGTAGTTACCTGTGCTGAGTACTGTGGATTATTGCATTCGCGCATGGCAGGCAAGATTATCGCCATGCCTGAAGATGAATTCACTGCCTGGTATAAAGCTGAAGCTGAAAATCTGGAACAGAGTTTAGCTTCGAACTAATTACATATTTACTAATAAGAACAATATATTCCAAGGGGAACTCTTGAAATGATGTATGTATTAAAAAACTGGATATTTACAACCGATCATAAAAAAATCGGCTTGCTATATCTTATAGGATCACTCGCAGCATTCGCACTGGCAGGTTGTATGGCTCTGTTAATGCGTGCAGAGCTCAGCGCAATAGGGCCAACCATAACCACTAATCCTAATGATTATAACGTCTGGTTATATTTCCATGGTGCGGCAATGATTCTGGGCTTCCAGATTCCTGCGCTCACGGGTTTCCTGGCTAACTACCTTATTCCTCTGCAAATTGGCGCACGCGACGTTGCCTTCCCGCGTGTTAATGCGCTGAGCGTATGGCTGTTCTACATGGGCATCATTTTAGCCTTGATGACGTTTGTAGTGCCTAATCCTCCCGATGTTATGTGGACAGGTTACCCGCCATACTCCGTGCTGACACCGGGCAACACCGCCCTGTATACCTTCACGGTATTGCTTCTGGGCTTTGCCTCGATTCTGGGTGGCGTTAACTTCCTGACCACTATTACCTTTATGCGCGCCCCCGGCATCGGCTGGAACCAGCTAAATGTCTTCACATGGTGTACCTACGGCGCATTTATCCTACAACTTATTTTCGTCCCGGTACTGGGTACCGCGGTCACCTTGATTATGCTGGATAAATATGTAGGCACACATTTCTTTGACCCCTCTGCGGGCGGCGATGTGCTGATCTATCAGAATCTATTCTGGTTCTACTCGCATCCAGCGGTATACGTTATCTTCCTGCCGTTCATTGGCATCGTTTTTGATATTGTGGCAACCTTTGCACGTAACCGCATTTTCAACTACAAAGCGGCCATTTATGGCGGGGTAGGCGGTATCGTTCTGCTGGCCGGTGAGGTCTGGATTCATCACCTTTATGTCACCGGTATGCCCGACTGGATTCGTGTCGGTCAGATGATCACTACATTAATGATCAGTGTCCCCGTTGGCCTGCTGTTCATCAGTCTGGTAGGTACGCTGTATAAAGGTTCGATCAGTTTCAAAACGCCCATGCTTTACGGGCTCTCGGTTATCTTTCTGATGCTGATCGGCGGCTTGACCGGCATTCCACTAGCCATCGTGTCACTGGATCTGCATGTCTCCGACACCTACTTCATCATCGGTCACTTCCATTATGTAATGGCGGTTGCGGGTACATTCTCCATCTTTGGTGGCATCTACTACCTGTATCCAAAGTTCACCGGTAGAATGTTCAACGAAACCATGGGTAAAATTGGTTTCTGGTTGTCATTTATCGGTGTAAACACCATCTTCTTCCCGATGATGATCGTGGGCGTTACAACCGGCATGCCTCGTCGCTACTGGGATTATGCACAGTTCCCGGCCGCAGAGTCCTACCATGTAGTCATGACGGCTGGCGCGGCCATCATCGCTGTTGGTTTCATTGTCATTCTAATCAACTGGATACACGGTTTGTTTAGAGGTGAGAAAGCGGGCAACAACCCATGGGGTTCACGCTCACTTGAGTGGACAACAACTTCGCCACCGTTAGCACATGGTAACTGGGAAGCTGTGCCTACTATTGAAGAAGGCTGGGGTCCGTACGAATACGGAACCAGAAAAGCTTAAAGCGCGAGTAAAATACTTGAATAAAAAAGGGGGTTTAAAGCCCTCTTTTTTTATAAACAATGAGTTAGAATAAGCCCATGCATGAAAAAGCGCTCAATTTAATTACCACCATAAACATCAAAAGTTACTGGGCACTGTGTAAGCCTAAAGTAGTTTCCCTGATAATTTTTACCGCAGTCGTCGGTATGCTGCTGGCGTCACCCGATGGCATTCCATGGCATGCTCTGTTTTACGGTACTCTGGGTATAGGCATCGGTGCCGCCTCCGGTGCAGCCATGAATCACTGGGTCGATTTCCGCATCGATGGCATTATGAGCCGCACCAGTGATCGCCCTTTACCTAGAGGCGATTTACCGCCTTATGCTGCATTGATATTTTCTCTAACGCTAGCGGCCATCTCCAGCTTCATACTCGTTGTTTTTGTCAACAATATCACCGCAATTTTGACCTTTCTATCGCTGATTGGTTACGCCGTTATCTACACGATGTATTTAAAGCGAAGCACCCCCATGAATATCGTACTGGGTGGCGCTGCCGGCGCTGCACCGCCTTTACTGGGCTGGGCTGCGGTCACGGGTGATGTGCCTCCGGAGGCGCTACTACTGTTTTTGATCATCTTTGTCTGGACACCGCCGCATTTCTGGGCACTGGCCATAAAGCGTCGTGAAGAATACCGCTCAGCCGGAATTCCAATGTTACCGGTCACGCACGGTGTCGCCGTCACCAAACGTCAAATTCTTCTATATACAATTTTGCTCGTGGGCGTTTCCATGCTGCCCTTTTTCATTCAAATGAGCGGCCTGATTTATCTTAGTGGCGCCATCGCATTGGGCATTGGTTTTCTCTACTATGCCATCAAACTCTACTACACTGACTGTGACAAACTTGCCATGAAAACATTTGGCTATTCCATTTTCTACCTCAGCCTGCTGTTCACTTTTCTGCTCGTTGACCATTACGCCAGGTTACTCATCCGTAACTATATGTTCTAACAAGATATGTCTGAAAACAAACCTAAAGTGCCCAGGGCCATCTACCTTGTAGTTGCTGCCGTGCTTATTCTAGCAACGCTGTCACAATGGTTGTTTCTCAAGTATGGCAATTCCAGAGATAATACACCGTACATCGACGACGGCATTTCCGCCACCATACTTTACGATGCCACACCGGTCATAGCCTTTAAGTTAAGTGATCATAACGGGGTTGCCTTCAGTCAGGAAAACTTGATCGGCAAATGGAGTTTTCTGAGCTTTGGCTACACTCATTGTCCGGACATCTGCCCGACTACGCTTAAAACATTAAATCACGTTGATGAAATTCTGCGCGGGAATAATAATTCTATTATTCCACAGACCATCTTTATAACACTGGATCCTGAACGCGATGATGTATCGACATTGGCTGAATACGTTCCCTGGTTCAATAAAGACTTTATCGGCCTTACTGGAACTCAGCAGAAAATTGCAACTCTGACTAAAAATCTGGGCATTCTGAATCAGCAGCGACCCGATGAAAGCGGGGAAGGGAATTATTTTATCGATCATACAGTCACTATTATGCTGATCGATAACAGGGGCCGGCTCAGAGCCTTATCATCACCACCCCATGATGCACAAACAATCGTCAATGACTTTATAAAAATAACCGAAAAATTCGACTAATAATCTTTAAACATTAACGACTTCATACTCAAACCGAGTAAAGCACCTGTGAGACAGACCATGAATAAACCCAGAGTTACCGCCGGCATCGTCATCATGGCTATCGGCCTGTTAATGATTAATACCAGTTCCATTGATGCCATCATCGACTCATCCAGTCAGCTCTACAAGGAGGTGCAATCCCATAACGTTGACCTCGAGAAAAAAAGCGAAACCATTGCTTTTAGCAACGAGGATAAAAAGAAAATCTCGTTCTGGCTGGTGCTACCGAACAGAAATGTTGAAAACAAAAATTTTAAAATGACCATCGCGATACTCGACTCAAATAAAGAGATCATCAAAGGCTTTAGAAGAGACCTTGCTTTCAAAACCATCCGCCAGGACATTGACGACGAGTACTATTACAAGTTAGGCGATCACACTTTTGGCTATGGTTTCCAAGGCTTTATCAAATACGAACTTGAAGGTGACTGGCTACCGGAAACAAGTGCCACACTTTCGCTGAAAGAAAATCGTAAAACCTCTTTCTCCACCAATCAGATACTGGTCGCTTTAGGGGGCGGTATCGTACTCGCCCTTGGCTTCGTGGTATTAATTAGAAACACCTCGGAGCAGGGCGAAGCTTAAAACATAGCTGGATAAAATGATAAAACATAGTTGGCAGTTAAGAGCTTAGGCTTCCCGGCAGACCTGCAGATTTTCCCCCTCTCCCGCTGGGAGAGGGCCGGGGTGAGGGGGCTTTTAAAAGACGTAACTTCTATCGTTCTCACACTCCAGCATCTCGATCAATTCTTTTAATAACGTGGCGCAAGAGCTCCTGGGGCTGCGTTACCACGCTGGAGCGTGGGAACGATGGTAGCTACCAACTGCCAACTATATTTTAGCCAACTATGTTTTAACCGGCCACATGGCCCTGATTGTCACCACCACGAAGATCAGCCCACCTATAATCGCGATCAATCCGCCTAGCCCCATCATCGCCATACCGGCGATTTCGGGTAGATTCTCCAGCCCCTGCGCAGTGCCCGCAGTCTTGCGCTGAACGCCATATCCACCCGACCAGGCAAGCCCCAGAATGTGCATCATCTGGCCGCCGCCATAAATCCAGGGCTGTATTCTCGCTGCGCGTGAAACGGTAGCGCGAAACCCCAGCCTCGGCAGCAGGTAATAAGTCAGCCCCATAAAGGCCAGTGTCACACCGACGATGGAGCCGTGATAGTGCGCTGGAATGACCACATTCACGCCTTCGATCATAAAGCCCAGAATACCGCCAGTGCTGAACAGGATAATGGATGCCAGCAGTGCATTGCGGGCAGGGCGCAAGGCTGCATCCCGGTTCCGGGTCGATATCACACTCATAATAACGATCAGCATCAAGGGCAGAACCGTCAACCCGCCATAACGCATCAGCTGGGTAAAGGCGTCTCTATGCTCAAGCGAGCTCACGTCATACAGCAGGTAGATAGCGACTGAAAACAGCACAGGGGCAACCGCCACGGCAAATAAGAGCCGCAGGGTATTGGCGTTTATATAAATATTGCCACCGGTTGCCGAAGCCAGCCATAACCAGACTACTAACAGCATAATGCTGTGTGTGAATTGTAAAATATGGCCGCCACCCCAGAACAGAATCTCAAAATCGGTGACATCTACCAAGTTACCCGACAACCCCGAATAGGAGATGAGCAGCGCAATCATGGCCAGCAGTGCTGCGAAAGCGGCGGCTTTCAGGGCAAACGAAAACGCCGACGCGGTTTTCTGTTTCGATGTGAAAAATAACGCCCGCAGCACCAGCAGCAGGAAACCCGCTGCAAACATGAACAAACCCGCGAAATAGACCGGATGCACCAAAACCGGTACATAGTTATTCATCAACGGCTGATCCGCGCCCAGAAAGGGCGACAGCGTAATCACCACGGTACCCGCCACACACAGCCAGAAACTGAGCTTCGCCATCGCCATGAAACGGCCGTTATCCAGCAGCGCCCAGAGCACGCCTTCAAAGGCGAGAAACCAGATTAGTACCGAAAGGTCGACATGAACCACCAGCGCGATATGAAAGAAATCGAGCAGAGGAATTACATCCTGTATTGCAGGCGTTCTGGAAAGCACCAGCAGAATGGAATAAAAGCCCGAAGCCACCAGCGCCAGGACTCCCAGCGTCAGCCATAATCGGGCTAGCATTGTGCTCGGTGAATTATCCGCCGGGTTATCGGCGGGACGATCTATAGGTAACTCAAGTGTGGCGTTAGTCATAATATGTGTGCTCAAGCATAAATAAAACGGGGTAAATGATAACAGAGCCATCTCTGATAGCGCTAACCTTAATCTCTCTGAAAGATAAAAATGCACTCATCAAAGTATAGAACTAAGATTAAAAAACAACTTTAAACTATTGATAGTGTGGGTTATGTAAGTGCGGTTCACATTAACCAGCAAGCTAATGCCGATAAGCTCAGTTTATTGCTTTTATTGCTTTCATTGCCTTGTTGGAGGGTTGCAGTCACTGAAGGAGCTTGAAAGCAGAACGGATCGACCTCATGCACGTTCTTTAACATAATATACATTATGCGCACTAGTGTATAATATACGCCTGAGCAGGCATCAAGCCTGGACTAAGTTCCTTTACACCCTAAATACTCCTCAAATCCGGCAATCGGCCAGTTAGTACTTGTGTTTAGCGTTAAGGACTGGATAATGCTGGATTCCCAATCATTAATTCAACGATAAAATACGTGTTAAAACCCCAGTTACCTGATAAAACCACCCTCAGCACCGCTTGGAGCCGTCTTTATGGCAGCGCCTTTGCGCTCGGTATTGTCGAATCGGCGAAACGCTACGAGCACGGACCTGTGGTGGTCATCGTTGAGGACATTGCCCACGCCGATTCGTTGAAAAGCGAAATCAAGTTTTATGGCTCATCCGCGCTCAATATTTACCATCTGCCGGACTGGGAAACCCTGGCTTACGATGTCTTCTCGCCGCATCAGGATATCGTCTCCGAGCGCCTGAAGACGCTTTACCAGCTGCGAAACATCAAGCCTGGCGAGATCCTGCTGCTGCCCGTGACGACACTGCTACAGAAGCTCACGCCGAAAAAATACATTAGCGACAGCGTACTATTGTTCAAACCCGGGCAAAAACTGGACACGCACGAATTTAGAACCAATCTAGAATCGGCCGGCTATCTCTATGTCTCACAGGTCATGGAACACGGCGAATTTACCGTGCGCGGCGCGATCATCGATATTTTCCCGAGCGGCTCAAACACGCCCTTCAGGCTCGATTTATTCGACGATGAGATTGAATCCATCAGAAGCTTTGATCCCGGCAATCAACGCTCTGACGAAATCGTCAACGGCATTGAAATTCTACCCGCGCGGGAATTTCCCACCGACAAGGAAGGCGTCCAGTTATTCCGCGAAAACTACCGCCAGCAGATCGTCGGCGACCCCTTGCAGAGCATTATTTACAACAGCATCAGCGATGGCCTTATTCCCACGGGCATCGAATATTATCTGCCGCTGTTTTTTAATAAACTGGAAACAACCTTCGATTACCTGCCCGTAGGCTCGCTCTTTATCCAGCCGGATAACCTGAATGAAATTATTCAGGCATTCTCCAGCGAATTAACAGAACGTTATGAGCAACGCCGACACGATGTCGAGCGCCCTATTCTTCCACCGCATGCGCTTTTTCTCGACCATGAAGAAATCGGCAGCAGACTCGGCGGCTATGCGCGCGTCAGCGTTAACAAATACAGCGCTATCGCTAATGAAGGCGAAAGCGGCAGCACTAGTGATCTCGCTGTACTCAGACCGCCCGAATTAAAAACAGTCGCCCAGAGCAAGCATCCCTACTCTGCATTAACCGCGTTTCTGCAGGAATATACCGGGCGAATACTATTCGTTGCCGAAACGCCGGGGCGCCGGGAAATCCTCATTGAGGTCCTGCGCTCGCATCATATCTTCCCCAAAATATGCGAAACCTGGAATGACTTTGTTGATGCCGAAGAGCCGGTATGCCTCACGGTTTTTGAAATTGAAAATGGCCTGAGCCTGATCCAGCCGGAACTCTGCGTCATAACCGAGCCACAGATTTTCGGGCAGCGCGCCATTCAGAAACGGCGCAGAAAAAAACGCGGCATAGACCCTGACACCGTGGTCAAAAATTTAACCGACCTCCATATCGGTTCACCCGTGGTTCATCTTGATCACGGTGTCGGGCGCTATCTGGGACTGCAAAAACTTTCCGGCTACACTTTTGATACCGAATTCCTGGCCATCGAATATGCCGGCGGCGACAAGCTCTATGTGCCGGTGTCATCACTGCATCTTATCAGCCGTTATACCGGCGCATCCCCCGAGCATGCGCCCCTGCATCGACTGGGCAGCGAGCAATGGCAGAAAGCCAAACGAAAAGCGGTCGAAAAAGCCCGTGACGTGGCCGCCGAACTGCTCGACATTCATGCCCGCCGTGCAGCCGCCAAAGGCTGGCAGTATTTCATTAATCAGGATGATTACCAGAGCTTCTGCAACGGTTTCCCGTTCGAAGAAACGCCTGATCAGGAAGCGGCCATCTCAAACGTGCTGGAAGATCTCAGCGGCCCCATGCCGATGGACCGAGTGGTATGCGGCGATGTCGGTTTCGGCAAAACCGAAGTCGCCATGCGGGCCGCTTTCGTTGTCGCCAATACCGGCAAACAGGTGGCGATTCTGGTGCCGACCACTTTGCTGGCGCAGCAGCATTATCAGAACTTCAGCGATCGCTTCGCCGACTGGCCGGTTAAAGTCGAAGGCCTGACCCGATTTAACAGCGCCAAAAAACAGCAGGCAGTGCTAAACGATTTGGCTAATGGAAAAGTGGATATCGTTATCGGTACGCACAAACTGCTGCAGAAAAGCGTCAAGTTCAAAGACCTCGGCCTGGTCATCATCGACGAAGAACACCGCTTCGGCGTGAAGCATAAAGAGCAGATGAAATCGCTGCGCTCGGAAGTGGATATATTAACGCTCACCGCCACGCCCATCCCAAGAACGCTGAACATGTCGTTAGCGGGCATTCGTGATCTTTCCATTATCGCCACCCCGCCGCATCATCGACTTTCGATTAATACTTTTATTACCCGCTGGGATGAGATCACGATCAAAGAAGCCTGCCAGCGCGAACTCAAACGCGGCGGCCAGATTTATTTTCTGCACAACGAAGTCAAGACCATTGAAAAGATCACCCACGATTTAAGAGAATTATTGCCCGAAGCGAAAATAGAATTCGCCCACGGCCAGATGCCGGAGAAAGATCTCGAACAGATCATGCTGGATTTTTACCACCAGCGCTTCAATCTACTGGTCGCGACCACCATTATTGAAAGCGGCATTGATGTGCCCACCGCCAATACCATCATTATCAACCGCGCCGACAAGCTGGGCCTGTCGCAACTGCACCAGATTCGTGGCCGTGTCGGGCGCTCGCATCATCGCGCCTACGCCTACCTCATTACACCGCCCGAATCACTGCTCACCGATGATGCCAAAAAACGTCTCGAAGCCATCGAGTCACTGGAAGATTTAGGCGTAGGCTTTACCCTCGCCACCCACGATCTTGAGATTCGCGGTGCCGGTGAACTGCTCGGTGAAAACCAGAGCGGACAGATCACCGAGATTGGTTTCAGTCTGTACAGCGAATTACTGGAAAAGGCGGTGCAGTCGCTCAAAAGCGGTGAAGCCACCGACGTGCCTCTGGGCGCCGGCGTGGAGATTGATCTGGGCATGCCCGCTATCATCCCCGACGATTATGTCGGGGATATCCACCTGCGACTGATCCTTTACAAACGCATCGCCAGCGCCCAAAACGCAGACGAGCTGGACGAGCTTCGGGTCGAATTTATCGACCGCTTCGGCCTGCTACCCGAAAGCACCAAAAACCTGTTTGCCGTCACCGAAGTCAAACTGCTGGCGGAGAAAGTCGGCATCTCAAAAATCGATACCAACGACAATGGTTTCAGGATAATCTTCACCGAACAGCCCAGCATCAACCCGGCGAAACTGATAGAGTTGATCCAGACGCAATCCGCGACATACCAGTTCAATGGCACCGATACCTTGCGAGTGGCCAACGAAATGGATGAGGATTACAATAAACGTGCCACAGAACTGAAAGAAATTATCAACACCCTGGCCTTGCCCCAATAACACTTTCAACAACGACCCAATCATGCCTAGAATCAAATCCGCCATCCTTGCCTCTTTGTTCTTACTGACCACAGCGGCTGCCCATGCGCAAACTACCCGCTACAATATTGACGTCGTCATTTTTGAAGATGCCGGCGGACGCTACCTCAACAGCGAGCAGTGGCCGATTGTCCACCACCCGGAAGACCTCTCCCCTGCCGACCTAACCGGACAACCCGTCGACAAAGCAGCGGATAATCAGCAGGACAGCCCCGACATCAACATCACCCATCATGCCAGTGACGCCCTCGCTGAATACATAGCCAAACTAGAAAGCTCAGGGCGATATAACATCCTGCTACAGCAATCCTGGCAACAGACCGGCCTTAGCGATACCGATGCTATCAATGTCCACATTGACACCACCAACGCCGAAAGCCCGGAAAATGATAACAACAAACTGCAATCAATCCTGCAAGGCACCCTCAAACTAATCCTGGGCCGCTACCTGCACCTACACACCGACCTGCTCTACAAACGCCCGAAACAGACCGACGACTCAACCTCAGCGACACTGCATGGCCGCAGCAGCTATGATGAATTCGAAATAAAATCCCAGCGCAAAATGCGCAGCAACGAACTGCACTACATCGACCACCCTCTGATCGGCATACTGGTTTTGGTTAGTCCGATAGAATAGTTTAAAAGATAGTTGGCAGTTGGCAGTAAAAAACTTTAATTTACGGGCAGAACTTGCAGGCCTGTATACACTACCCCCCCTTTTTTTTTCCGACAAGCGGGAGAGAGCTGGGGTGAAGGGGCTGTCAAAAAGCGAATTGAATAGTTATCGGTTGGCAACAGAAGCTTTAAAAGCTAGTCCCCACGGTTCAGAGAGCTACGTTATTACAGCTCAGCGCCAGCCTTAAACAACATGTCCACGATCTTAGATCCGTTAACGGTGCATCCATGCACCATTATCCCGGCCTGCGCCGGTATTTCGATGATGCGCTATTAACAACTTTTCACCAGCATGGCAGAGTGATGATCACTGCCTACAGCCTCCTGGAGCATTATAGATAAGAGTACTAGCAACTACTTGAATTCTTTAGATAAAAGCAGCTGAAAATTCATGCTCTTTAATAAATATGAATTTTTAGCCTGTAATATTATAGTGATATTTATTGATTTTAAGTTGCTGGTTACCTCATTTTATATGTCGGATTAATATAAAATATATAATTTATGCCTCTGCAACATTCGCATAGATGCATTATGCTAATAATGCTTGT
>JAVVEE010000021.1:0-34818 GCA_032251315.1 Gammaproteobacteria bacterium | reverse complement strand
AATGACTGAGATTTTTGCAATTTTTCCTTGAGCGTAAGAAGGTGCTGTCTTTCTTTCTCAAGCTCTGCCAGCCGAGCATCAATAGCAGAAATATCGTTAGACTTATTTCCACCCGGTTTTTTGTCATGCATATGCTTGTGGTGGTTTAATCAGTGACTCTGCCAAAATACCCAGGCCTTTATGAAACTTCCAGATCATTTTCAAGGTGAGTGAGCGCTTGTGATTTAATATCTCATAAACGCGGTTGCTCTTACCGATCATCGGTTCCAGATCTTTTACCGTTAAGCCTTTTCTCCATTTCAAATTTGATGGCTTCCACCGGATCTGGCAGATCCATCGGGAAATGTTTAGTTTCATAGGCCTCGATAAGCGAGACCATTACATCCAGTTTTTCACCTTCTGGCGTGTCAGGCCCAGCCATCATCAGACTTTCAACTTCTTTCAATGCCACTCGGTAATCGGCATCAGTTTTAATTGGTATGGATGTCAATAGTTATTCCTCCGGCGCATCTAGTTAGTTAAATGGTTTTGTACATCTATCTTTTATTCGGCTCGTTCATGCGCCTCACCCTTCGGACTCACTTCATCGGATGCAATTATAAAAGGCTGCCTTTCGTTAAACCATCATTATTTGTAGAGGGGCAGGGCGTAGGTTCAATTCCATAAATATCAACCGGTTAAGCTCGAGACCATTTCCTGCAGAAAGGTGTGGAACCGGTATCTAATGAGCGGTTAATTTGCAGGAATAGTCGGTTAGGCAACGCATGTATCGCTTACTTGGGTGCAAGCGACTTAGATATCTAAAAGCAACAAATAGATTGCTATATGAATAATAAGAAGCGAATATATTGCTTCTTGTAAAATAAGCAATATATATGTTTATATTATGAACTCTTTACTTCAACAGATCAAAAAACGCCGCCTGGTGCTCGGGTTCAAGCAGAGCGATATGCGCTTGCGTGTCGGCGTTTCGAGACAGCAGTATCAGCGACTGGAGGCGAAGGGGAATCCCAGGCTGGATACCGTGGAACTGATTGCAAAGGGCCTCAATAGCGAAATTATGCTCATTCCCAAAGAAAAACTGAGTGCAGTTCTGGCAGTTTTTGAAAGCGATGTGCCTTCAGTGCGGGCAACCAAATCGGCGGGGGAGATCAACGACACTAAAGCTTTATCGGATGACCCTTGGCAAGGTCTACTTGGGGATGAGCAATGACAGGCGGTCGAGAAGATGAAGTCAATGTCCTTAGGCTGACATTACACGGGCGGCTGGTCGGTTATCTGGCAGGGTTTCACAGTGGGCGGAATGTATTGAGTTTTGCGGACGACTACAGGAAAGACGCCGCTCGCCCAACATTCAGTTTGACCGCGCATCCCCGCTTTCCACGAGCAGACAAGCTGATGGTAGAACCCTGGGTCAGGAACCAGCGACTGCATCCCACGTTGTCCAATCTATTGCCGGAGGGTTCTCTCAGGGAATTAATTGCGCAGGGCCTTAAAGTTCATGTCGATAGCGAATTCCATCTTCTGTCCTATCTTGGGCTAGATTTACCTGGAGCGCTGATCGCTGAGGCCATGGAGCCGGGAGCAGATTGCCAGAATACTCTATCAATTTTCTGGCGATGGCCTTATGGACGCGCAGCAATTCGCACGACGTCTTCTTGCCAATATTCTTCTGGCGAATGGTGATGCACATTTAAAGAACTGGAGCCTGATTTATCCTGATCAGATTACGCCCAGACTATCTCCGGCATACGATATCGTAACAACGAGCGTTTATATCGACGGCGAACAAAATTATGCGCTGAATCTCGGCCGCACTCATGCATGGTATGAAGTGTCATATGCCAACTTTGAATACTGGGCAAAAAAAATCTGATATGCCGTGGCGAGCATTAAAACCTCATCTTGATGATGCCATGGACAAAGCAAGAAGCCTTTGGCCTGCTGCATTAAAGAGCCTGCCAATAAATCAAGAGCATCAGAAAAAACTTATTGAGCATTGGGGTAAATTGCATAAGGATTTCAATATTAAATAGCCGGTAGACACCGTCTCCCTCACACAATCACAAATAAAAAAGGGCTACCTTTCGGCAACCCTTCGTTATTTGGTGGAGGCGGCGGGGATCGAACCCGCGTCCGCAAGCACTCCGCCATCGGCTCTACATGCTTATCCCGTTCTTTAGTTTAGCCAGCAGCTACCCAACGGGCGGGGAAGACTGATGGCGATTCCGGATAGGTTTTAACGAATCCACACCGGAAATGCTTCATCGCGATCTTATATGAGTCGACCCCGGTTATCTGAGCGTATAAGCACACATCAGGCCGAGGGCTTTACGCAGGGGTTTAAGCTGCTAAAGCGTAGTTGTCGTCGTTGGCAACTATATTTTTTGTGACTGGATTTAAGAGGAAATTCACACCTCTGCATGCACCTCAGGTTTCGCTACCCACGTCGAAGCCATGTCGCCCCCGTGTTTTGTACCTGAACTGTCGTTCTTTATAGAGCTGGTCAAGGCTCTGGCGCGATTATACGCCTTGAATGAGTCAGCTGCACGTTCGATATCGCTCTTTCTAGTTTAATCTGGCGCTGCTTTGCTTTATCATTCCGTCTTTGCTTACACTTACTTATATAAAGGCATCATGCTGCATATTCAAGGGTCACCCGCACTTTCCGATTTCCGTCTAAATAAACTTCTGGATGAGCTGAAAGCTCGTGTTCCGGCGGTTTCCACTTTGGCTTCGCATTTTGTGCATTTTGCCGATGTTTTTGAGACGCTGAATGAGGATGAAAGTTCCATTCTGGCGAAGCTGCTGCAATATGGTCCCCGCATCGAGGATGTTGAGTGCGAGGGCGCTTTGTTTCTGGTAACACCGCGTGCAGGCACGATTTCACCGTGGTCGTCGAAAGCCACCGATATTGCCCATAACTGCAATTTAAACAAGATCTTGCGGCTGGAACGCGGCATTGCCTTTGTGGTCGCCTGTGACGCCGGCTATACGCTGTCGGAGTCCGATATGACCGCGATTGATGACTGTTTGCATGACCGCATGACCGAATCGGTGCTGCACGATTACGACGAGGCCGAGGCTCTGTTCACGCATATGTCACCGCTGCCGGGCAGCAGTGTCGATATTCTCGGTGGCGGCATCGAGGCGCTGCGTAGCGCCAATACCGAACTGGGGCTGGCACTATCGGATGATGAAATTGATTATCTGGTCGATTTTTATACCTCGATCAAGCGCAATCCGGTCGATGCCGAGCTGATGATGTTCGCCCAGGCCAACTCGGAGCATTGTCGCCACAAGATTTTTAACGCCGACTGGGTCATCGATGGTGAGACGCGCGATCGTTCACTGTTCAGCATGATTCGCAACACCTACGAGCTGCACCCTCAGGGTGTGCTCAGTGCCTATCACGACAACTCGGCGGTGATGGCCTCGCACACCGCGCCGCGTTTTATGGTGGATGCCGGAAGTAAGCAGTACGGTTATAAGAAAGAGCACATCGCCATTTTGATGAAGGTGGAAACCCATAACCATCCCACCGCGATTTCGCCGTTTCCCGGCGCGGCCACTGGCGCAGGTGGGGAGATTCGCGACGAGGGCGCGACCGGTCGCGGTTCCAAACCCAAAGTCGGCCTGAGCGGCTTTTCGGTATCGAACCTGAAAATTCCGGGCTTTGCCCAGCCCTGGGAAACCGATAACGGCAAACCTAATCGTATCGTTTCGGCACTGGACATCATGCTGGAAGGCCCGATTGGTTCGGCGGCGTTTAATAATGAGTTCGGCCGGCCCAATATCGCCGGTTATTTCCGCACCTTTGAGGAAAAAGTGCCCGGCGTAGAAGGCGATGAGATACGCGGTTACCACAAGCCGATTATGCTGGCGGGCGGCTATGGCAACATTCGCGAGCAGCACGTGGAAAAATTATCGCTGCCGGTAGGCACGCCGATCATCGTGCTCGGTGGCCCGGCGATGCTGATCGGCCTGGGCGGCGGCGCGGCTTCCTCCATGGCCAGCGGCACCAGCGCGGAGAATCTCGATTTCGCCTCGGTTCAGCGCGGCAATCCGGAAATGGAGCGCCGGTGTCAGGAGGTGATCGACAGCTGCTGGATGCAGGGCGATAACAACCCGATTCTTTCCATTCATGATGTCGGTGCCGGTGGTCTGTCCAACGCCTTGCCGGAGCTGGTTAATGATGGCGGCTGCGGCGCCGAATTCGAGCTGCGTGAAATTCACAATGACGAGCCGGGCATGACGCCGATGCAGATCTGGTGCAACGAATCGCAGGAGCGTTATACCATTGCCATCGACCCCGACAAGCTCGATGATTTCATCGCCCTGTGCGAACGCGAGCGTTGCCCTTATGCGGTGCTCGGCAAGACCACCGAAACGCTGGATTTGCGCGTGCATGATAATCATTTTGACAACTATCCGGTGGATATGCCGCTGGATGTATTGCTCGGCAAACCGCCCAAAATGCTGCGTGATGTCAAAACCGTGCGCATCAATCAAAGAGCGTTCGAGATCCACAATATTGATATCAACGAAGCGGCATTTAACGTACTGCGCCTGCCCTCGGTGGCCGGCAAATCGTTTCTGATCACCATTGGTGATCGCAGCATTACCGGCATGGTAGCGCGTGACCAGATGGTCGGCCCATGGCAGGTGCCGGTGGCCGACGTGGCGGTGACGACTTCTTCATTTGAAGATTATGTCGGTGAAGCCATGGCCATGGGTGAACGCACGCCGGTCGCGCTGCTGGATGCGCCGGCTTCCGGTCGCATGGCGATTGCCGAGGCTATCACCAATATCATGGCCGCGCCGATCGAAAATCTTTCCGACATCAAGCTTTCCGCCAACTGGATGGCCCCGGCCGGGCATCCCGGTGAAGACGCGCGCCTGTACGAAACCGTGAAAACCGTGGGCATGGATATCTGTCCCAAACTGGGTTTAACCATTCCGGTGGGCAAGGATTCCATGTCGATGAAAACCGTCTGGGAAGAGGCGGGCGAGCAGCGTGCGGTCACCGCGCCGCTGTCGCTAATCATTACCGCATTTTCCACCGTAAACGATGTGCGCAAAACTTTAACGCCGCAGCTGGTCACCGATGCCGGTGACAGCGAGCTGATCCTGATTGATCTGGGTAACGGTAAAAATCGTCTGGGCGCATCCGCGCTGGCGCAAACCTGCAAACAGATTGGCGATGTGCCACCCGATCTCGACGACACTGAACAGTTCAAAATGTTCTTTGCGGCTATTCAACGACTGAATGATGAAGATAAATTACTGGCCTGGCACGATCGCTCTGACGGCGGCCTGTTTGCCTGTCTGTCTGAAATGGCGTTCGCCGGTCACTGCGGGCTGGATATCAAACTCGATACGTTGGCCGACGATAACGTTGCAACCCTGTTCAACGAAGAGCTCGGCGGCGTGATTCAGGTTGCCAGCGAAAACCTTGCTGAAGTGGAAGCGCTGCTGGAACGCTACGGGCTGAAAGCATGCAGCCATCGCATCGGTACGATTTCAACGGATGGCAGTATTCGTTTCAGCCGCAATGGTGAAACCGTGTTTGCCTCCGATTTAATCACCCTGCAAAAAACCTGGAGCGAAACCAGTTACCGGATTCAGTCGATTCGCGACAATTCCGATTGCGCGCAGCAGGAATTTGATGGCATCAGTATTGAGGATGCCGGTATTAATGTCTCGCTTACCTTTGATGCCAATGAGAATATCGCGGCACCGATGATCAACAGCGGCGCGCGGCCGAAAATTGCAGTCCTGCGCGAGCAGGGCGTCAACGGCCAGATCGAAATGGCCGCCGCGTTTGACCGCGCCGGTTTCGATGCTGTTGATGTGCACATGAGTGACATCATCAATAAGAACTTAAGTCTTGATGATTTCAAAGGACTGGTCGCCTGCGGCGGTTTCTCCTACGGTGACGTGCTCGGCGCCGGTGAAGGCTGGGCCAAAACCATTCTGTTCAACGCCCGCGCTCGTGATGTCTTCAGCGAATATTTCAATCGTGAAGACACCTTCAGTCTGGGTGTATGTAACGGTTGCCAGATGATGGCGAATATCAAGGAACTGATCCCCGGTGCCGAACACTGGCCGCACTTTGTGCGCAATCAGTCCGAGCAGTTTGAAGGCCGTTTCAGCCTGGTCGAAGTGATGCAGTCGCCCTCGATTCTGCTGGCTGGCATGGCCGGTTCACGCATGCCGATAGCCGTTGCCCACGGCGAAGGTCTGGCGGAATATGAATCGTTAGAGCAACGCAAACAGGCGCAGGCGATGTTGCGTTATGTCGATCATAATGGCGCCGCTACCGAACAGTATCCGCTCAATCCGAACGGTTCCCCCGAAGGCCTGACCGGCTTCACCACGAATGATGGCCGCGTTTCCATCATGATGCCGCACCCCGAACGCGTCTTCCGCAGCGTACAGAATTCGTGGCACCCGGCAGAGTGGGATGAAGATTCCCCGTGGATGCGCATGTTCAGAAATGCACGGGTCTGGGTGGGTTAGGCAGGGTGGGCACGTTTTTTGAGCCCACGCGGTTTAAATAATTATAAAAACTTCCTCGGATGGAATAGGGATAACCCGCCTGATCATTTCAGGCGTTAGCTTCATCTTCATAGAACCAATCCAGTCTGCTATTGTCTCTTCCTGAACAACAGGAGATAGTATGTCCATAATCATAAAAAGCACTTCTGACATAAAGTCATCAGACATTACCCCCAAATCGGTCTACATGAATCGGCGTCGATTTATGCAGCAGGCATTTGCCAGTAGTCTGCTGATAACGGCTGATGCCATATTGCCGGCATGGGCGAAGCGCTGGCCGGATCTGGCACAGGCTCCATACAGCGCCGACGATAAATTAACCTCCTTTGAAGACATCACCAGCTATAACAATTTTTACGAACTGGGCACCAGTAAAACAGACCCGGCCAAAAACGCGGATGCATTCAATCCCCGGCCGTGGAGCATTGCGGTGGAAGGGGAGTGCAACAAAGCAGGCGTGTTTGATCTGGAGGACTTCATCAAACCTTATGCTTTGCAGGAGTATATTTATCGACTGCGCTGTGTCGAGGGCTGGTCGATGGTAATTCCGTGGGTGGGTTTTTCACTGGCGGAGATGCTGAAAACCTTCGAGCCGAATTCGAAAGCCAAATATGTTGAATTCACTACCTTGCTGGATAAGTCGCGTTTTCCGGGACAGGCGCGGCGGGTGCTCAACTGGCCTTATGTGGAAGGTTTGCGCATTGATGAGGCGATGAACCCGCTGCCCATTATGGCGGTGGGTTTGTACGGGGATGTGCTGCCCAACCAGAACGGTGCGCCGATTCGCCTGGTGGTGCCGTGGAAGTACGGCTTCAAAAGCATTAAGTCCATCGTCAAAATCCGCTTTAGCGAAACTCGCCCCGAAACCACCTGGAATGAACTTGCGCCAGACGAATATGGCTTTTATGCCAATGTGAATCCTGAAGTCGATCATCCGCGCTGGAGCCAGAAAAGCGAACGCCGCATTGGCGAACCGTTCTGGAAGCCCAAGCAAAAAACAGCAATGTTTAATGGTTACGGCGAGCAGGTGGCGCAACTTTATACCGGTATGGATTTGACTAAAAACTTTTAAAAAAAGTTGGCAGTTATTAGTTGGCAGTTGGCAGAAAAAACGAAAACACTTAACCACCAGCGAACGCTTTGATGCAAACACCCTCCGATAAAACAGTTCGTTTTGTGATCAAGCCTGCTGTATTCATCGCCTGTCTGTTGCCACTGGTGATGCTGATAGTAGGCTTGATTAACGACACGCTGGGCGCAAACCCGGTCGAGGCTATGACACACGAAACGGGTGAGTGGACGCTGCGTTTTCTGCTGATTACTTTATTGGTAACTCCCGCTCGCCAGATCTTGAAGTTAACCTGGCTGATAAAATTCAGGCGTATGCTCGGGCTGTTTGCCTTCTTTTATGCGACGCTGCATTTTATTACTTACATCTGGTTCGAGCAGTATTTCGACTGGGCGGAGATTGTTAAGGATATTATCGAGCGTCCCTTCATTACGGTCGGTTTTGCAGCATTTGTGATGCTGATTCCGCTGGCATTAACGTCGAATAAAATGATGATGCGGAGACTTAAAAAGAACTGGGTAAAATTACATAAACTTATTTATGTAATCGCTGTACTGGGAGTGTTGCACTTTATCTGGCTGGTGAAGGCGGATTATCTTCAGCCATTCATTTACAGTGCGATTTTACTGGTTTTGCTTTCTTATCGGGCCTATCAGCAAAGAAAATCGGCAACGCCTGTCGAAGACAGGAATTGCCGAACATCATCTAACTGACTTTGCCGGCGTAATCAGCAATGCCGGGGTTGTCCGAAACACCTACCAGTTCAGGGTAGTTTATCTTCTCAAGACGCAGTACATGGTCTTTGTCTTTGTTGGCAAGAATATAATCGTGCACTATATCCCACATCAGACGACCATCCGGAGTGCGGTTGACTACCGCCCAGCCGGTGACAGTATAGGTTTTATCATCCTCCAACGCTTCACCATTATCGAGTCTGAGGTTAGTAATACGTTCATTAAGCTTTTTGGTAGGGTCGATTGTATAATCAAGCCCGCCTACACGTACCATGTCGCCGCCGGACTGTAGATACGGGTCCGGATCAAACAGGTTATCTGCAACTTGTTCGAGAATATTGTGGATTGCAGAGCCTTTCATTTCAGAAACATAAGTCTCGCCATAGGTGAGGGCGCATTGCGTCATCACATCTTCCATGGTGATCCAGTCGCCTTCGAGAGTGGTGGTGCCCCAACGGACGCCGGCCGACATGGCAATATCAGCTTTGTATTCCCAGCGCAGGGCATTACACAATACCTGATCCCAGGTACCCATGAAATTACCGCGACGGTAGAGTGTACGATCAGCAATAGCCAGCTTTTCATCAAGAATTTCCTTGAAGGTTCGTCCCAGACGAATCTCATTATAAAAATTAGCATTGACGCGACTTTCAACAATGTTCTCGTCGTATTTCTGGTTGCGCATCTGGTCAATATAAGCCTGCATTTCTTTATCGGCGGCCAGAGCATCTTCAAAAACAGGTAGCATTTGATAATGCATGTCTTTAACTTCGCCGTCCTGAATATCAAAATCCATAACGCCCACAAACTTGCCATTTGAACCGGCATTCGTCACCCAACAGGTGTTGCCCTCAACATTTTTAATTTTGAGTGGCTGGGGAATACCATCGTGAGTATGTCCGCCAAAAACGGCATTCAGACCGGGTACGCGTTCGGCCATTTTTATATCCACATCCATACCATTGTGTGAAAGCAGAACGATAGCATCAGGATTTTCATTTTTACGAATTTCTTTAACCAGTTTGATCATATCGTCTTCACGTAAACCAAAAGACCAGTCCGGGAAGAACTCACTTGGATGTGCATTTGTAGTACGCGGGAAGGCCTGACCAATGACAGCAATGCGTGAACCGCCGACATTTTTGATGACATAGGGTCTAAAGGCGTGACCTGTATCTTCATCGTAGAGACCGGTGCCATCATAGCGTTCGACCATCTCCTCGTAATCACCCATGAACAGGGACGCCTCTTTGACTCTGACGTTCTGGCCGATGAAGTCGCCTTTGAAAAGTGCAACATTACTAAGCACTTCGTTTTCTTTGTAGGTGAATTCCCAGTGGCCGACCATCACGTCGACACCGAGAATGTTAGAGGCTTCGACCATGTCAACACCGCGTGTCCACAGTGAGGTGCCGGAACCCTGCCACAGATCACCACCATCCAGAGTCAAGGTATTGCCTCGATCACCGGCTTCTTCGCGCAAACTATTGAGCAGGGTTTTAATGTGTGCAAAACCGCCCATGCGGCCATATTTTTCTGCACCCTTTTCAAAATCAAGATAGGTGTAGGCATAGGCTTCAGGTGTTCCCGGCTTAAACTTCATCTCTTCCAGGAATTTCTTGCCGACGATATGAGGAGGGCGGCCATAGGCTTCGCCCACGCCGAGGTTGACGTTGGGTTCGCGGAAATAGACCGGATTGAGTTGTCCATGCACATCGGTGATGTGTAAAAGTCGCACGTTGCCTCTCATCGGCACCTTGTAGAAATCTTCGCTGATAGCGGGCATGCTGCCCTCTCTGGAACAGCCATAAAGCATTGGCATTGAACCTGCCACGCTAGTAATACCCAGTAGTTTTAGAAAATCTCGGCGATTAAGCTTCGACATGGCAACGTCTCCTGATGTTTTAGATGGTTTTATGGTTAAATGAGATTTGGAATCATTAAGATATCTGCGTATATTAGTTCAATTATGTTTTCTACACAATTTAAACTCTTACTATAGACTCATGAGCGTGCATTATATTCCTAAATTATTCGCGGTTTTCTGGCTGTTCTGCCTGAGCGCTAATTGGTCACTGGCCGATGTGGTAAAACCGGCGCTGATCGAAATTAACACACATGTGAATGGCAACGTCAATATTGAAGTTCGCGCCAGTATTGAAGCGCTTCTAACCGGCATCAATGCGCAATATAAAAATACCCGGGATGCGCCTACCGCTGATGAATACGATGCCTTGCGGGTGATGCCTCCGAAGCAGCTTGAGGCGCAATTCGTTCTATTCCAGCAGGAGATGCTCGACAGTGTATTTCTCAGGACGGATATCGGGGAAGTGGTGCTGGCCATTGATTCTGTCACCATCCCCGAACCCGGCTACACCAAGGTGCCACGTACCAGTATCATCGAATTAAGTGGTCGCATACTGCCGGAAGCTCGAAACCTGCAATGGTACTATCCGGCACGTTTTGGTGATAATGCCGTGCGCGTCAGGCAGATTGATGAGGCCAATGATAAATGGCACTGGTCCGAATGGCAGTGGTTGCGCAATGATCAGCCGAGCGAGAAATTTTCTCTGGAGGAGGTGTTCTCCCAGCGGCCGATCAGTGAGGTTGTTAGCTCTTATATAATGATCGGTTTTGAACATATTATACCCAAAGGCGCGGACCATCTGCTCTTTATACTAGGCATATTTCTTCTGAGCGTAAAACTGCGGCCGCTGTTTTGGCAGGTGACGATGTTTACCCTGGCGCACACTATTACGCTGGGGCTGTCGATGAACGGTGTCATTAGTCTGCCGGCAAACATTGTTGAGCCTTTGATTGCGCTCTCCATTGCCTACATTGGTTTTGAAAATATTTTTCATAAATCATTGCACCGCAGTCGCCTGGCGCTGGTTTTTGTTTTTGGCTTGTTGCATGGCCTGGGCTTTGCCAGTGTGCTGGCCGATTTCGGTATGCCCGAAGATGATTTTGCGGTCGCGCTGATCAGTTTCAATGTCGGCGTGGAGCTGGCGCAGCTGACGGTCATTGCCCTGGCTTTTGCTGCAGTGGGCTTCTGGTTCCGCCATAAAGAATGGTACCGCAAGGTGATTATCATCCCCGGCTCGGCGATGATTTCAGTCACCGGCCTGTTGTGGACGTTCCAGCGCATTTAATAATCGCGTCTCATAATTATGTCTGATTAATCATGGTTATTTAGAGATAACTTATTGAAATAACTGTTTTATCCTATTAATATATTACAAAGTCACGTTATACAGGGATGAGTCTAATGAAAACAAACCGCCGCCTCCAACTCCTTTCCGCTTTTATTGCTCTGCTATTTTCAGCCCATATTGCTGCCCAGCCCGTTGATCCGATCGTTGATTACAGTCGCGCCGAATCTTACTCTGACAGTCACGGCGGCAAAGTACGGTTCCCGCAGGGTGACGTTTCCTTCGCCGATGAAGTGATGTTTTACCGACCCGGTAATCCAGCACCGCTTAAAGCCAAACATAAAGATCCCTCTAATGCCCTGTCTGTCCCCGATTACAAGCGCCGCACCGGTGACGGCTATGTGAGTCTGGGCTGTGGTGGCATGCTGGTGGTTAAATTCAACGACAATGCACTGGTCGACATTGACGGCCCGGATTTACATATTTTTGAGGTGGGCACTGCCATTGAACCCACCCAGCTTGAAATCTCCCCTGACAACAAGCAGTGGATTATGATCGGTGAAATCAGCGGCGGTCGTGCTGACATTGATATCAGCAATTACACACAGCAGTTTGATCTGTTTCGTTATCTCCGCCTGACTGATCTGAAGCAGCATTGCGGTGCCGGTTCACCGGGTTCGGATATCGATGCGATTGGCGCCATCGGCTCCGCCTTGCAACTGACACTCGATAGCGGGGTTATTTTTGGCTTTAATCAGAGCCTGTTAACGACCGCAGCAAGAACAAAACTGGATGAGGTGATTGCGCAGATACAGTCTTACCCCAGATCAAAAATCACCGTTGCCGGTCATACCGATAATCAGGGCGCAGATGACTACAATATGCAGCTTTCCCTGCAACGGGCGCAGGCGGTGAGTGACTATATTTCTCGGCATTTGAGCCTGTCCCGGGCTTCCATTGAAGCGATTGGTTATGGTGAGGAGTCGCCCATTGCCGATAATGACAGTAAAGGCGGTCAGCAAAAAAACAGGCGGGTTGAAATTACTGTGATACCGGTCTCCCGGCAAGCACTCTGATCGGTATAAATAATTTTTTTGAGCCAATAGTTACAGTCTGCTGAGCGGTATGCATAGTATTCTCTGAGCTTTCCTGATTAAATCCGCGCATGTTTTTATCCAAAGAAATCTTTATTGGCCTGCGTTACACCCGCGCCAAACGCAAAAATCACTTTGTGTCTTTCATTGCCTTCATTTCCATGGCAGGCGTGGCGCTGGGCGTCTTTTCATTGATCGTGGTCTTATCGGTGATGAACGGTTTTGGTAATGAATTGCGCAATCGCACCCTGAGCATGACTTCTCACGCCACCGTCACCGGTTTCAGTGGCACGGTCTCCGAATGGCAGAGCGTTTCGGAGCAGGCGAAACAACAACCGGGGGTAGTGGCTACGGCACCTTATATTCAGAAAGAGGTTATGCTCACCAACGGTAAACGTGTCAGCGGCTCGCTCGCGCGCGGCGTTGAGCCATTGCTGGAAAAAGAGGTCTCGACCATTGCCGAGAGCATGGTTTCGGGCCGTCTCAGTGACTTGAAAGCCGGCGAATTCGGCATTGTTCTGGGCAGCGAACTGGCTAACTCACTCGGCGTTTATGAAGGCGACCGTATTACTCTCATTACCCCGCAGGCCATGGTCACCGCCATCGGCGTGATGCCCCGACTGCGGCGTCTTGAGGTAGTAGGGGTGTTCGAAGTGGGTATGCATCAGTTCGATAGCGCCATGTCCTATATGCACATTGAAGATGCGAGCAGAATTTTTGATCTGGGTGATCGGGTAAACGGCGTGCGCCTGAAGCTGACTGACCTGTTTGAGGCCCCCGCCATCGCTCGAAATCTGGGCAATCTTTTTGGTGAGGAGTACTGGGTTCGCGACTGGACGCAGCAGCACAGCAACTTCTTTAGAGCCTTGAAAACCGAAAAAACCGTGATGTTCATTATTCTGCTGATGGTGGTGGCCGTTGCCGCGCTCAATATTGTCTCGACCCTGATGATGTCAGTAAACGACAAGGAATCGGACATCGCCATCTTGCGGGCACTGGGTATTACGCCGGGCAGTGTCATGGCCATTTTCATGATTCAGGGCGCGGTGATTGGTCTGTTCGGAACGCTCATCGGCGTCTCTCTGGGGGTACCGGTGGCGCTTAATGTCTTTGAGATTGTGAGCTGGTTCGAACAGGTTTTCAATGCCGACTTCCTGCCTTCCGATGTCTACTACATCAGCGATATCGTGGCCGATGTCAGAGCCAGTGAAGTCATCACCTATGCGCTTGCTGCATTTCTGATTACCATCGCCGCGACCATCTATCCAGCCTGGCGCGCATCGAAAACCTTACCTGCGGAGGCGCTGCGTTATGAATAGTTTCAGTCTCGAAGCGGTTGCTCTGGGTAAGGCCTATCAGGAGGGTAGTGGTGATGCCCTGCACGTGTTGACAGACATCAATCTGCATCTGCATCAGGGTGAAACCGTCGCCATTATCGGCTCATCCGGCTCGGGTAAAACCACCTTGCTCAACACCCTGGGCGGGCTGGATGATCCGACCACCGGCAAGGTGCTGCTGAACGGTAATGATATCGCCGGTCACCGCGAAAAAACCCGCTGCATCATCCGCAACAAACACCTGGGTTTTATCTATCAGTTTCATCACCTGCTGCCCGAATTTACCGCGCTGGAAAACGTCGCCATGCCTCTGCTGATTGCAGGCGAATCGCCTGAAGCAGCCAATCGGCAAGCTGCGGCCATTCTGGGTGAGGTGGGCCTGTCCCATCGTTTACAACATAAGCCGGGGGAGCTGTCAGGCGGTGAACGCCAGCGGGCAGCGATTGCACGAGCGTTAATTCATAATCCCGATTGTGTGCTGGCTGACGAACCCACCGGCAACCTGGATCGCAAAAACGCTGAACAGGCCATCGAGCTTATTATTAATCTCAATAAAAGCTATAAAACCGCACTGATTATCGTCACCCACGACCTGGGTATCGCCGAACGAATGGAGCGGATCTATACGTTGGAAGACGGCATTCTCGCCCCAAAATAGCGCCTCTCAACGGGTCAAACCTTGACCCGTTAGTAGTTTGCATTGATAATTCGCAGTTGGCACTCATTACTATCGAGTGCTAGTTTTTATTCTGCATGATTGAGCATGGTATGTCCGTAAGTCCCCAAATATTGAGTGATCGAGCAGCAGCGCTGCTGAAAAATCTGGTCGGCAGTTACATCAGTGATGGCCAGCCGGTGGGCTCAAAGCAGCTAGCGAGCCTGACCGGTCTGGATATCAGCACGGCAACTATCCGTAACGTCATGTCCGATCTTGAAAAAAAAGGACTGGTTAAAGCCCCCCACACCTCGTCTGGAAAAATACCCACTGAGCAAGGTCTGCGCATGTTCGTCGATACTATGCTCGAAGTGCAGCCGCTGAAAAAACAGCTGTTCAGCCAGCTCAGGCAGCAATTGCATCCGGATCAGGACAAGACAACGCTCATCAATCAGGCTAACCGGATTTTATCGGAGCTGACGCACATGACCGGCGTCATCACGGTGCCGAAAAACAGTCAGTCCCGATTGCGCCACATTGAATTTCTGCCGCTCTCTGAAAAGCGCGTGCTGGCGATCATGGTCACCAATGAAAAAGAGGTTCAGAACCGGGTCGTTCATCTTGATACGGTCTATTCGGCGGAGCAGCTGCAGGCTGCCGGCAACTACCTGAATCAGCACTTCTCCGGTCAGGATATTTTCAGCGTGCGCCATGAGCTGCTCTCCGATCTAAACCGTACCCGTAAAAATATGGACGCCATCATGCAAACCGTTATCGATGTTGCGGACAAGGCGCTGTCAAATGTTGAGCAGAAGGCGCAGCCCTATCTGATCCAGGGCAAAACCAACCTGGTGCGATATGGAAACAGCACCGACATGAAGCACATGCAGCATATGCTGGAAATGTTCGACCATCAGCGTGAAATGCTGGGTCTGCTGGACCGCTGCATCAAAGGCGATGGCGTGAAAATATTTATCGGCAATGAAGTAGGTATCGAAGGTCTCGGAAATTGCAGCGTGATCTCGGCTCCCTACGCCTCAAACGGTGAGATGCTGGGCGCGTTGGGGGTTATTGGTCCTACACGCATTAATTATGACCGGGTAATTCCTATCGTCGATGTCACAGCCCGCTTATTGGGCGAAGCCCTGAATGCCTAACTCCGGATAACTTAAATTATTTAAGGCTATTGGCCTTGAAATGACACAGGGCCATCCCCATATGTGCATAAACTTATTGATTTTTATAATGTTGGAGTGATTATGTCATCAAATGATGAGAGCCAAAAACAGGGTGCTGACGCAGAAGAGCGCGACCCGGACGCTGAAATTCTGGCCGAAGAAGCAGCGCTGATAGATGCCGAAGAAGAGCTGGTTGAACGCATCAATATGGCCGAAAAAAAAGCGGAGGAAAACTGGGAGTTGCTGATGCGCAGCAAAGCCGAAATGGAGAACTTGCGCCGTCGCACTCAGAAGGACCTTGAAAATGCGCACAGGTACGGCATTGAAAAATTTGTCAGCGAACTGTTGCCGGTAATGGACAGCATGGAGCTGGGACTGGCTGTCGAAAATGCCGACGCTGAGAATCTGCGTGAGGGTATGGCGCTGACCCTGAACATGGCCAAACAAATATTTGAAAAATTCAACATCGAAATAATCGATCCGATAAATCAGAAGTTCGATCCCGAATTTCATCAGGCTATGACCGCACAGCCCACTGATGAAGTCGAGCCGGATACTGTTATCGCGGTCATGCAAAAAGGCTATACGCTCAACAATCGTCTGGTTAGGCCTGCGATGGTCATGGTTTCAAAAGCTGCTGAGTAATTGCAAGAACAGCCTTTAACCAGAGATTGAAATGGGGCGAAAGATCCCCATATATAAAATACAGCTGAAAATACAATTTAAAGAATTTAATTATTTGGAGATTTAATCAATGTCAAAAATCATAGGAATCGACCTCGGTACCACCAACTCCTGCGTAGCAGTGATGGACGGTGGCGTAGCTAAAGTTATAGAAAACAGTGAAGGTGATCGCACCACACCCTCCATTGTGGCCTTTACCAAAAGCGGTGAAGTCATCGTCGGCCAGGCCGCTAAACGTCAGTCGGTTACCAATCCAGCCGACACCATCTACGCGGTAAAGCGCCTGATCGGTCGTCGTTTTGACGAAGAAGTCGTACAACGTGACATTAAGC
Source organism: Gammaproteobacteria bacterium (assembly GCA_032251315.1). Taxonomy (GTDB): domain Bacteria; phylum Pseudomonadota; class Gammaproteobacteria; order SZUA-229; family SZUA-229; genus LH-M37. Next base: position 18,022 of record JAVVEE010000021.1, on the reverse strand, counting down.
TCGTGCCCTACAAAATCATCAAGGCCGAGAATGGCGATGCCTGGGTTGAAGCCCATGGTGAAAAGATGGCACCCCCTGAAGTTTCAGCGCGTATCCTGCAGAAAATGAAAAAAACCGCTGAAGACTACCTCGGCCATGAAGTCACTGAAGCGGTTATTACCGTACCGGCTTATTTTAATGATTCACAGCGCCAGGCCACCAAAGATGCCGGTCGTATTGCCGGCCTGGAAGTTAAGCGCATTATCAATGAGCCTACGGCTGCAGCTCTGGCTTACGGCATGGACAAGAAAGGCGGCGACTCCAAAATCGTAGTTTACGATCTGGGTGGCGGTACTTTCGATATATCGGTGATCGAAATTGCAGAAGTTGACGGCGAATACCAGTTTGAAGTGCTCGCCACCAACGGCGACACCTTCCTCGGTGGTGAAGATTTCGACATGCGCCTGATCGATTACCTGGCAGATGAGTTTGAAAAAGATTCGGGCATTAATCTTCACAATGATCCGCTGGCGTTACAGCGTCTGAAAGAAGCCGCCGAAAAAGCAAAAATTGAACTGTCTTCGACTCAGCAGACCGACATCAATCTTCCTTACATTACTGCTGATGCCTCAGGCCCTAAACATCTGAATATCAAACTCTCACGCGCCAAGCTGGAAAGTCTGGTTGAAGATCTGATTGCCAGCACACTGGGCCCCTGCAAACAGGCATTGGCTGATTCCGGCCTTACGGCGAAAGAAATTGACGACATCATTCTAGTCGGTGGTCAAACCCGTATGCCCCGGGTTCAGGCGGAAGTGGAGAAATTCTTCGGCAAAGAGCCGCGCAGAGATGTGAATCCTGATGAAGCCGTTGCCATTGGCGCAGCCCTACAGGGTGGTGTGCTGGGCGGCGAAGTGAATGACATTCTGTTACTCGACGTTACCCCGTTGTCTCTGGGTATTGAAACCATGGGCGGCGTTATGACCAAACTGGTTGAGAAGAACACCACCATCCCCACCAAGGCCTCACAGGTGTTCTCAACTGCTGATGACAATCAGAATGCAGTAACCGTACACGTACTGCAGGGCGAGCGTGAGATGGCTTCGGGTAATAAATCACTGGGTCGTTTCGATTTGACTGATATCCCACCGGCTCCTCGTGGTGTTCCGCAAATTGAAGTCAGCTTTGACATTGATGCCAATGGTATTCTCAATGTATCGGCCAAAGACAAGGCAACAGGTAAGGAGCAGTCCATTGTGATTAAAGCCTCCAGCGGTTTGTCCGATGAAGAAGTTGAAAAAATGATCAAGGATGCAGAAGCTCATGCTGAAGAAGACAAGAAAGCACGTGCCTTAATCGAGACCAAAAACTCGGCTGAAAACATGATTCATGCCACTGAAAAATCCATCAAGGATCTGGGCGAAAAAGTCGATCCTGGTGAAAAATCACAGGCAGAAGCGGCCATTGCTGAACTCAGAACAGCACTCGAAGGCGATGACAAAGATGCGATCGAAGCCAAAGTAACGGCCTTAACTGACGTGGCCGGCAAGATCGCCGAGAAAGCCTATGCCGCAGAAACCGAAGCCAGTAATGCACAGGCTGCGGGTGAAGAGGCCGCTTCAAAACCGGCTGAAGATGTGGTTGATGCAGAGTTTGAAGAAGTGAAAGACAAGGATGAAAAAAAGTAAGCTAAACAACTTTGCTTATTTACCTATGTTGATGTAACACAACCAGGGCAGGCGACTGCCCTGGTTTTATTTATAGAAGAAGAACTATGTCGAAACGCGATTATTACGAAGTGCTGGGTATTTCACGTGATGTGAACGATGCTGATCTCAAGAAGGCATTCCGCCGTCTTGCGATGAAACATCATCCGGATCGTAATGCCGATAACGAAGAGGCAGTAGAAAAATTCAAAGAAGCCAGGGAAGCTTATGACATCCTTTCCGATCCCCAGAAAAGGGCTGCGTATGACCAGTACGGTCACGCCGGCGTTGATCCTTCCATGGGCGGTCGGCCCGGAGCGGCCGGATTTAACGGTGATTTTGGCGACATTTTCGGCGATGTCTTTGGCGATATTTTTGGGGGCGGCCGGGGCGGCGGTCGTAGTCGCGCCTTCCGCGGTGCTGATCTTAGATACAATCTGGATATCTCCTTAGAAGATGCGGTATTCGGGACGGAAGTCAACCTTCGCGTACCCTCATTGCAGAGCTGTACCACCTGCGGAGGCTCCGGCGCCAAAGATGACACTTCGGTTCAGACCTGTACCACCTGTGGCGGTGTTGGCCAGGTGCGGATGCAACAGGGCTTTTTCTCGGTCCAGCAGACCTGTCCCAACTGCCATGGTCAGGGAAAAACCATCACTAATCCCTGTCCCGACTGCCATGGTCAGGGGCGTGTGCAAAAACACAAAACACTCTCCGCCAAAATTCCTGCGGGGGTGGATAATGGTGATCGCATCCGTCTCTCAGGCGAAGGTGAAGCCGGTGAGAATGGTGGCCCGGCGGGTGATCTGTATGTGCAGATTCAGGTTAAGCCGCATGCAATTTTCACCCGTGAGGATAGTGACCTGTTGTGTGAAATGCCGATCAGTATTGCTACGGCGGCCCTGGGCGGCGAGCTGGAAGTGCCTACGCTGAAGGGACGTCTTAAGTTGAAAATTCCCGCTGAAACCCAGTCCGGCAGCTCTTTCCGCATGCGCGGCAAGGGCATTAAACCGGTACGCGGTGGTCCGGTCGGCGATCTTCTGTGTCGGGTATTTGTGGAAACACCGGTTAAACTCGGCAGCAAACAGAAAGAATTATTACGTGAGTTCGAACAATCACTTGAGGCTGATAGCAAATCACATAGCCCGAAAAGCGATTCATGGATGGACCGTGTCAAACGCTTCATTGATGACGTAAAATCCTAACTAAGTACGTAATTTTCCTCGCCGGGAGGGGATATGATTAATATTGCTGTAATGGGTGCGGCGGGTCGCATGGGACGTACCTTAATCAATGCCTGTGACCAGGCTAATAGCTGCCGCTTAACAGCCGCCATCGAGCATGCCGGCAACCCGCTGGTTGGCACTGATGTTGGTGACCTGGTCGGTATCGGAGCCATTGATGTGAAACTGGTTGATCAACTGGCTGCAGTTGCCGAGCAGTTCGATGTGCTCATCGACTTTTCCAGTCCGGAAGCGACACTGGATAATCTGGCTTTCTGTATTGCGCATGGCAAAAGCATCGTTATCGGTACCACCGGTTTTAGCGATGAACAGAAGCAGCATATCAGTGATGCGGCGAAACGCATCAATGTCGTTTTCGCACCCAATATGAGCGTCGGTGTCAATCTCTGTTTCAAGCTGCTGGATATGGCCGCCCGCGTACTGGGTGATGAGGTTGATATCGAGATCATCGAAGCGCATCACCGCCATAAAGTAGATGCGCCTTCCGGCACTGCGCTACGTATGGGCGAAGTCGTTGCTGATGCCCTGGGTCGAAATCTGGATGAGTGCGCCATCTACGGCCGCGAAGGCATCAGTGGCGAGCGCGACCGCCAAACCATTGGTTTTGAAAGCATTCGTGCCGGTGATATCGTCGGTGACCATACCGTGATGTTCGCCGCTGAAGGCGAACGGGTTGAAATTACCCACAAAGCCTCAAGCCGCATGACTTTTGCCAACGGCGCGGTGCGCGCGGCGATATGGCTAAAAAGTCAGAAAGCGGGGCTTTATGACATGCAAGATGTTCTGGGCTTGAGATAGAATACACACAATAATAATAACGAGATGCTTGCACATTGTGCAGCTGTTGCCTTAACCGGCTTAAAAGTCTCTGATGTAACCATTTCAATACAGGAAACCTAGATGAATATTGCCGTTGTTTTCCCCGGGCAGGGCTCCCAGTCCGTGGGCATGCTGTCAGAATACACTCAGGACTGGCCCCAAATTATTGATACCTTTAAAGAAGCTTCCGAAGTTCTGGGTTATGACCTGTGGGAGATTGTCAGCAACGGCCCAGTCGAAAAACTCAATCAGACTGAAATCACCCAGCCTGCCATGCTGGCCGCCGACATCGCCGTAATGCGAGTCATGGCCGAACTATGCATGCTCAAGCCTTTTGTCTACGCGGGCCACAGCCTGGGTGAATATGCTGCGCTGGTCGCGGCCGAGTCCATTACCTTTTTCGACGCTATTCGACTGGTGGCCGAGCGTGGCCGTCTCATGCAAAACGCCGTGCCCGAAGGCGAGGGGGCAATGGCGGCTATCTTAAATTTGAGCGACCAGCAGGTCATCGAGATCTGCACAAAAGCCTCAGCTGAAACCGGCCAGGTGGTGGAAGCGGTTAATTTCAATTCACCCGGACAGGTGGTCATTGCCGGCAACACCGCCGCAGTTGACCAGGCCATTGAGCTGGCTAAAGAAGAGGGCGCCAAACGTGCACTAAAACTGCCCGTCAGTGTGCCTTCACACAGCTCACTGATGAAACCGGCGGCCGATCAGCTGGCCGAGGTATTGAAAACCGTCACCATCAAAACCCCGAAAATCCAGGTCATTCATAATGTCGATGCCAAAAGCCATGACGATCCGGACGCGATCCGTGATGCGCTGACCAGGCAGCTGTATAGCCCTGTGCTCTGGGCTAAAAGCGCTGAAATCATCGGCTCGGCAGCGGATGATGCCATTGTGGAATGCGGGCCGGGGAAAGTACTGAGCGGTCTGTCACGACGCATTACCAAGGATGTTCCTTCGTTTTCCCTGGATACACCTGCTAACATGCAAAAATTTCTGGATTCCATGGACGCCAGCGAGCGTTAATTCATTTAGAATAAGTACGACGACCTAAAAGAGAGTTTCTATGAGCAATGTATTAGACGGCGAAATTGCACTGGTGACCGGTGCCAGCCGGGGTATTGGTAAAGCCATTGCCGAGCGCCTGAAAGCCGACGGCGCGACTGTCATCGGTACCGCGACCAGCGAAAGCGGTGCCGAAAAGATCAGTGAATATCTGGGTGAAAAGGGTAAAGGAATGTGTCTCGATGTCACCGATGCCGATTCGGTCACCAGCGTCATCAAGCAGATTAGCAGTGATTTCGGCGATGTCAGTATTCTGGTGAATAACGCCGGCATCACCCGCGATAACCTGCTGATGATGATGAAAGATGATCAGTGGGACGATATTATTGATACCAATTTAACCTCGATATTTCGCCTCTGCAAAGCTGTAATCCGAAAAATGATGAAGGCCAGAAAAGGACGTATCATTAATATTGCCTCCGTAGTCGGCTCCACCGGAAATCCGGGGCAGACCAACTATTCAGCCGCTAAGGCGGGCATGCTCGGGTTCACCAAATCGCTGGCCAGAGAGATCGGCTCACGCAATGTTACGGTGAATGCGGTGGCTCCCGGATTTATCGATACTGACATGACCCGCGAACTGGCGGAAGAGCAGAAACAGGCGCTGATTAGGCAGATTCCACTGGGTCGTCTGGGCGAACCGGTGGATATTGCCAATGCCGTGGCCTTTTTAGCCAGTCCCGATTCCAGTTATATCACGGGTGAAACGCTGCACGTAAATGGCGGCATGTACATGCCGTAAGGCGTTTTTATCGCCAAACGATCTTAATTTACGGTTATATTTTTAATCAACAATAATCTTTAACTTATTGATTTAAAGATATATACAAATGTATTGTCGAAGAAGGGCAATTATAACTGGATTGCTGTGCGTGAATTCACTAGAATACCGCGCAGTTCTGATTGATCATATTTAAAGAGGAAAATTACATGAGCTCAGCTGAAGAACGCGTTCGCAAGATTGTTATCGAACAACTAGGTGTTACAGAAGAACAAGCCACAAATGCAGCATCATTTGTTGACGATCTTGGTGCGGATTCACTGGATACCGTTGAACTGGTAATGGCTCTTGAAGAAGAATTCGAGTGCGAAATTAGTGATGAAGATGCTGAAAAGATCACCACTATTCAACAGGCGATCGACTACGTAAAAGCACATACAGATTAATTTCTGTCGTTTTTTCTAGTTCAAGGCAGCCACATTAGTGGCTGTTGTTATTTATTGCAGGTACGAAAATAGTGTCTAAACGTCGCGTTGTCATTACTGGCATGGGTATTGTTTCCCCCGTGGGTCTCGATTTAAAAGAGAGCTGGGACAATATTCTTGCAGGTAAGAGTGGGGTTGCTGCTATCGATGAGTTTGATACCAGTGACTATGCCGTCAAATTCGCCGCTACGGTTAAGAATTTTGATGCCACCCATGTGATCGCATCGAAAGACCTGAAAAAGATGGATACTTTTATCCATTATGGTCTGGTCGCCGCTGATGAAGCATTGCGCGACTCGGGCCTCGAAATCACCGATGAAAATGCCGATCGAATCGGTGTCGCCATCGGTTCCGGTATCGGTGGTCTGCCGATGATTGAAGTCAATCATGGCAAGATGCTCGAATCCGGCCCACGTAAGATCTCACCCTTTTTTGTACCCGGCTCCATCATCAACATGATCTCGGGAAACTTCTCGATCATGCACGGCATCCGCGGTCCCAATATCGCCCTGGTCACTGCCTGTTCGACCGGCACCCACAGCATCGGTGAAGCTGCACGTATCATCGCCTATGGTGACGCCGATGTGATGTTCGCCGGTGGCGCAGAGAAGGCCTCATCACCTCTGGGCATTGGCGGCTTTGCTGCGGCACGCGCCCTGTCTACGCGCAATGATGACCCTGCCACCGCCAGTCGCCCCTGGGATAAAGACCGTGACGGTTTTGTTCTGGGCGACGGTGCAGGGGTGCTGGTGCTGGAAGAGTACGAACACGCCAAAGCCCGCGGCGCCAAAATTTATGCGGAAGTGTCCGGTTTCGGCTACAACAGTGACGCCTACCACATGACCATGCCCATCCCTGATGGCAGTGGTGCGGCCAAATGCATGAGCAATGCGTTGCGCGATGCCGGACTCAATGCCTCTGAGGTTGATTATATCAACGCCCACGGCACTTCAACGCCTGCGGGCGACATTGCCGAAACCAACGCGGTTAAACTGGCGCTGGGCGAACACGCCAAAGCGACCGCAGTGAGCTCCACCAAATCCATGACCGGGCATCTGCTCGGTGCCGCCGGTGGCATTGAAGCGATTTTCTCGGTCATGGCCATACACGATCAGGTCGCCCCGCCCACCATTAATTTACTCAACCCCGGCGAAGGCTGTGATCTTGATTATGTTCCGGACACCGCCCGTGAAATGAAGATTGATGTAGCCCTGTCCAACTCATTCGGGTTTGGTGGCACTAACGGCACGCTGGTTTTCAGAAAACTGACTGACTAACGGACTGGGGATGTCATTCCAGACCCGGTTACTTCCAGGTCATCTGGATCTTACAGAACTGTGTAAAAACAGACCTGAGCAATACCCCTATGCCCTGATCAGCACCTCCAGCAGCGAGGCGCGTCAGCGTGATCGCTACGACATTATTTTTGCCTATCCGCAAGAGAGCCTGATACTGGATAATGACCACCGCCTGGCCTTTTCCGGCGAGCAGCCGCTGGCAGAAGGCAGGGGCTTTCTCGACAGCCTGAACCAATGGTGGCAAAGAGAAGAAATCGCAGCGCAAAATTCCGAGCTACCCTTCACCGGTGGCTGGTTCGTCTTTCTGGCTTATGAAATTGCCGGCGAAATCGAAACCATCCTCAAGCTGCCCGGAAAAACCGAGCCTGCCTCGAGCAAGGCTCCGCTGGCCATAGCCAGACGCTGTCCGGCGGCCATTATTGTCGATCACCTTGAACACACTGTTACTGCCATTGCCGAGAATGAATATGCCTGCCTGCTCGATCAGATCGAAAAAGATGTGTTGCAGGCGGCTCAGCCTGTCAGCGCCGGAAAACAGACACAAATAAACGCCGGCGCCATCCACGAAGCGCCGGAGGCGGCCTATCTGGCACAGGTAGAAAAAATCAGACAATATATTATCGACGGTGATATTTTTCAGGCCAATCTGTCGCGGCTCTGGCAGATTGGGATCGACGATAAGGTCAACGATGTGGATATTTTCAATGCCTTATCCCGCTCCAATCCGGGCTCCTTCGCGGCGCTGGCACGGCTGGGCGAGGTCACCCTGATCAGTTCGTCGCCGGAGCGCCTGGTGCATAGCCGAAATAATGTGGTGCAGACCCGGCCGATTGCCGGTACCCGCCCGCGTTCCGCAATGACGGCGGATGATGCCGCCATGACCCGGGAGCTGCTGGCGCACCCCAAGGAGCGCGCCGAGCACGTCATGCTGATTGATCTGGAGCGCAATGATCTGGGGCGGGTATGCAAGCCGGGCTCGGTGGAGGTCGATGAACTCATGGTGCTGGAAAGCTACCAGCATGTGCACCATATTGTCTCCAATATTCGCGGCATACTGCAGGATCAGTTAACACCGGTTGATGTGATCAGGGCCGTGTTTCCCGGCGGTACCATCACCGGCTGCCCGAAAGTGCGCTGCATGGAAATTCTGGCCGAACTCGAACAGCAACAGCGCGGCGCTTACACCGGCTCGCTGGGTTACATTAATCGCGATGGCAGCATGGATCTGAATATTTTAATTCGCACCATGGTGCGCGCCGGCGATAAAATCAGCTTCCGGGCAGGCGGGGGCATCGTCGCCGACTCGGTGCCGCAGCACGAACTGGAAGAGACCCGCGCCAAAGCAAAAGGACTGGTTAATATTTTTAATTTAAATCGCTGATATGCAAAACACACCCATCAATCACATCATGGTAAATGGCATTGCCTGCCGGCATCTTTCGGTTATGGATCGAGGCCTGCATTATGGTGACGGCCTGTTCGAAACCATCGCCTGTGTCGATGAAAAGCTGCAATTCTGGGATGAGCACATCGAGCGTATGCACCACGGCGCCGGCAAACTGGGCATCGCCGCAACCGCCATCGACTATTTCAGGGATGATGTACTGGCTTTGCTAAATGAACATCGAATCAGCAACTGCACGATCAAGCTTATGCTGACTCGCGGTGTGAGCGAACGGGGTTATCGAAGCCCTTCACCTCAAAAAGTGACCCGCATGGTTCTGCTCAGCGCTCTGCCGAAGTATCCCGATGAGTATTTCACACAGGGCATCAGCAGCTGTTTCTGCCGGCATCCGCTTTCGCAGAATTCAACGCTGGCGGGCATCAAACATCTAAACCGTCTGGATAATGTTCTGGCCAGAAATGAGTGGCAGGATGAATATCAGGAAGGCTTCATGCTCGATGACGCCGGTCATGTCATCGAAGGCACCATGAGCAATGTGTTCGCCGTTAAAAATCGGGAACTGTTCACACCGGCATTAAGTCACAGTGGTGTTAATGGTATTATTCGCCAACAGATACTGGCCATTGCGCAGGCGCTGAATATTAAAACGCATATTGTCGATATCAATGAACAACAGCTTCAGGAAATGGATGAAATTTTTGTCTGTAATAGCCTGATTGGCATTTGGCCGGTTACTGCCCTGGCTGAGAGCCGCTATAAGGTCGGCCCGCTTACACAGAAAATCGCCCGGGCCTTACAATTACGGATACACGCTTAATGAACCTGAATATCACGCCATTTAAAACCATCCTGTTCAGCTTGCTGTTGCTGATTGCGGCTGTGCCCGGCATTCTGTCAATAAAGACCATGCACACCCCGAACGCCCTGGTGGAAAGTCAGCTGATTGAACTGGCGCCCGGCGCAAACATCCGCCATTTGGCCAGACAGTTACAACAGCATGATCTGCTCCAGCATCCCGCACTTTTTGTTTTATGGACGCGGCTGAACGGCGATGCCGAACGCCTGAAAATGGGGGAGTATCTCATCCACCCCGGCACAACTTTATCCGAGGTGCTGGATGACATTACTTCCGGGCGTGTGCATCAGTATCCATTGCAGTTGCTGGAGGGCTGGACATTCAAGGAGTTCATGCAGGCCATTCGTGACCACAGCGCAATCACGCATCAGTCGACCGATTTAACTCAGCAGGAAATTCTGGATTTGTTAGCGATTGAACACGATCATCTCGAAGGCCTGTTTTTTCCCGAAACCTATTACATTCACAAAAACACCAGCGACATCGAGGTGCTCAAACGCGCCCATGCACTGATGAAAAAAAACCTGCATGATCTATGGCAGCAGCGTGATGCAGACCTGCCTTTCAGCTCGCCCTATGAAGCGCTGATTCTCGCTTCCATTGTGGAAAAAGAAAGCGCGGTCGAAGAAGAGCGCGCGCTGATCGCCGGGGTTTTCATCAATCGCCTGCGTAAGAACATGCGCCTGCAAACTGACCCGACGGTGATTTATGGCATGGGTGATGAATACGACGGTGATATCCGCTTCCGCGACCTGCGCCGCGACACCCCCTATAATACCTATACCCGCATGGGGCTGACGCCGACGCCGATTGCCATGCCCGGCCTGGAATCGATCAGGGCGGTAATGCATCCGGCAAGCACCGATTATATTTATTTTGTGGCTATCAATGATGACTCGGGCCGACACAAGTTTTCGAGCACCCTGGCTGAGCACAACCGGGCGGTCGACCAATATCAACGAAAAAAATAAAAAAGCGCATGAGTAAATTCATCACCCTGGAAGGCATCGAAGGTGTTGGTAAAACCAGCAATCGCGATTACATTCGCGACCTGCTGGAAGCCACCGGCAAGCCCTGCATCGTTACCCGTGAACCCGGTGGCACCGCATTGGGCGAAGCCCTGCGTGAGTTACTGCTCCAGCATGCGCAGGAAAAAATCAGCGACGATGCCGAACTGTTGCTGATGTTCGCCGCGCGGGCAGAGCACCTGCATAAGGTAATACGCCCGGCGCTGGCTGCGGGCAAGTATGTGCTGTGCGACCGTTTCACCGAAGCCACTTACGCCTATCAGGGCGGCGGACGCCAACTCAGCATGGATAAAATTGCTGAGCTGGAAACGTTAGTGCAGGGCGATCTGCAGCCGGATCTGACCATCATTCTGGATGCGCCCGTAGAGGTGGGACGCGAACGCGCAGGTCAGCGCAGTGCGCCCGATCGCATCGAGCAGGAAAAAAATGATTTCTTTGAACGCGTGCGCAGTGCCTATCTCGATCTCGCCGGCCGCCACCCCGAGCGCATCTGTACGGTCGATGCTAACCAGCCACTGGTCCAGGTACAGCAGCAGATCAGGCAGCAGTTACAGGCGCGCGGAATTATTTAACATGAACACCATTCACTTCAACAGAGCGAAGCAGCAATGATTTATTCCTGGCAGCAGGAACAGTGGGCCAACCTGATGCAGCTGAAACAGGCGCAGCGCCTGCCTCACGCCCTGCTGTTATACAGCGAGGAGGGCAGCGGCAAGCGTGAGTTTGCCCGGTCGCTGGCCGCGTCCCTGCTGTGCCGGCAGCCTGCGGACAATGGTGAGCCCTGCGGGCGCTGCGATGCCTGTCGTCTGATTGCCGCGCAGACACATCCGGACCTCAGCGTTCTCAAACCGATGCCGCCGGAGAAATCCAAAAGCACCCGGCCGGTACTCAATATCCGCATCGGCCTGATTCGCCAGCTCTGCACTAAACTGATCTCCACCAGCCAGTTCGAAGGCTTCCGCGTCGCCATCATTGAAGATGCCGACAGGCTGCTGCTGCAGGCAGCCAACGCATTGCTGAAAACTCTGGAGGAGCCGGGCGGTCAGACGCTGATCATTCTGGTGACCTCACGGCCTTATCGCCTGCCCATTACCGTGCGCAGCCGCTGTCAGGCGTTACGATTTCCCCAGCCCGGTGAACAGGTCGCACTGGCGTGGTTGCAGTCTCAGGGCGCAAAGACACCGGAAATCGCCCTCAAATATGCCCACGGCGCACCACTGATTGCGCTGAAACAGCAGGATGAAACCCTGGAGCAGCGACAGCTGCTCACCCGCGCGCTCACCGCCGCGCAAAATGGCGAGTCTTCACTGAGTTATGCCGCCAAACTGGCCAATTTACCCCGTCACCTCAGTCTCAGCTGGCTGCTGGACTGGGTAAGTGATCTGGTGCGCTTGAAAAACACCGAAGGCACTGCCAACATCATCAATGAAAAAGATCGAAATCACCTGCAAAAGATTGCGCACAAGGCTGATTTAAAAAAGATTTTTTCCTTTCATGATCTGGTCATCGATTATATACGCGAGGAAAGTATTGCCCTCAATCCTCAATTAACCTGGGAGAGTCTGCTAATATCATGGGACTCTTTATGAGCATTTATGACTAATTTGATCGACCAAGGACCAGCCCTATGAGCGCGACCAATGCACGCCCCGGTATGCTTTCACTCAGCATTAAAGACAAGGTTTCCCTGTATGCCTCCTACATGCCTTTCGTGAAAAACGGCGGTTTATTTATCCCGACCAACAAAGATTACAATCTGGGCGATGAAGTGTTCATGCTGCTTAGCCTGATGGAAGACGGCGAACGTCTGCCGGTGGCGGGTAAGATTATCTGGATCACACCATCGGGTGCCCAGGGCAACAGGGCACGCGGCATCGGCGTGCAGTTTGCGGTTCAGGACAAGGGCCAGACCCGCAACAAAATCGAAACGCATCTGGCCGGTGCCATGAAAGCCGATCGCATCACCCATACCATGTAAGGCGGTACAGTTATTTTTTTCACCCAACTGCGCGTGGCTCTTCCTTGTTTGTAGATTCACACTGTCACCTGGACTGCATCGATCTGACCGACTTCGAGGGCAGTTTCGAGCGGCTCATCCAGAACGCCACCGACGCGGGCGTCGAGCAGATGCTGTGTGTAGCCATCGATCTCGACAGCTACCCGAACATGCTGGCACTGGTGCAAGACTATCCACAGATCGCGGTTTCCGTCGGCGTTCACCCTATGGCCGATCCGGCTACAGCGTTCAATGTTGAACAGTTAAAGACTCTGGCGAGTCACCCCAAAGTGGTCGCGCTGGGTGAAACCGGCCTTGATTATTATTACCACAAGGGCGATACCTGCGCTCAGCAAGATCGCTTTCGCAGCCACATTCAAATCGCCAATGAATTGAACAAGCCCGTTATCGTCCATACCCGCGATGCCGGTGAGGACACGCTCGAAATTCTGCGTAGCGAAAACGCTGAAAAATGCGGCGGCGTAATTCACTGCTTTACCGAAACCATGGAATTTGCCGACAAGGCCCTGAAGCTCGGCTTCATTATCTCCTTTTCGGGCATTACCACCTTTAAGAATGCCGCAGCGCTACGTGAAGTTGCCCGCCATGTGCCCGATGAAAATCTGCTGATTGAAACCGATTCTCCCTACCTCGCGCCCGTGCCGCATCGTGGCAAACAGAACCGCCCGGCATGGGTTCGCCACGTGGCGGAATCGCTGGCCGAAGTGCGTCACACCAGCGTCGAACATATCGCGCAGGTGAGCAAAGATAATTACTTTCGCCTGTTCGGACATCATTCATAAATTCAACATCAGTTAGCACATGGCTATGTGCTAAAGTCCGAAGCATATGAATCCCGCCCAGCCTAAAATAAAGCTCATGATAGTCGATGACCATGAACTGGTTCGTCATGGTCTCACCAGCCTGCTAGCCGGCCACGACGACATTGAAGTCGTGGCCGAGGTGAACAGCGGTGAACTGGCTATCGACTATTGCCGGAAAAGCGGCGGCGCGCTGGACATCATCATGATGGATATCAACATGCCCGGCATGGGCGGGCTCGAAGCCACCCAGCGTATCCACAAGAACTGGAAACACATCGGTATCATTATTGTCTCGGTACATGCGGACGGCTCTCTGCCGAAGCGCTTGCTCACCGGCGGCGCCCGAGGCTATCTCTCCAAGGGCAACAAGGTCGATGAGATGGTGGCTGCCATTCACGACGTTTATCGGGGTGGCTGTTACATCGCCAAAGACATTGCCCAGCAGCTGGCGCTGTCCGCATTGCCCGGTGAAAAAAGTCAGCTGGATACGCTTTCGCCGCGTGAGTTGCAGGTACTGATGATGATTGCGCAGGGCAAACGCAACTGCACCATTTCAGACACCCTTAACCTCAGCCCGAAAACCATCAGCACCTACCGGGCACGCCTGCACGAAAAACTGGAAGTCGATTCAGATATCGAGATGATGCATTTCGCCATCAAGCACGGACTTCTGGATGGATCTACGTTAGAATAACCATAATCATCAACAAGTTATAACGTATACTTAAAGTTGAAAATGACCTCTAAAAAAGCCCCGCGTAGCGCGCCTTATTGCCAACAATGCCCGCGACTTGCGCAGTTTCTGGCCGATGTTCGCGTGCAGTATCCGGATTATTTCGCCCGTCCCGTACCCGCATTCGGCGATAAAAATGCCCGGCTCTGCATTATTGGACTGGCCCCGGGCATGCACGGGGCCAACGCCACCGGCCGTCCTTTTACTGGTGACCACGCAGGCATTTTGCTGTATCAAACCCTACATAAATTCGGCTTCGCCAGCGTGCCCGAATCGCTCGCCGCGAACGACAGCCTGAAGCTGCTCAACTGCCGCATCACCAATGCCGTGAAATGCCTGCCGCCGCAAAACAAACCGGTTAGCGCTGAGGTGAACACCTGCAATCAGTGGCTGTCGCAGGAGCTAAAGGCCCTGCCTGATTCTTACGTGCTGGTGGCGCTGGGCGGCATTGCCCATAAAGCGGTGATCAGGGCGCTGGCATTGAAACAGAGTGATTACCCCTTCGGCCACGGCGTTGAACACCGGCTCGAACGCGGCATTCTCATCGACAGCTACCATTGCTCGCGCTACAACACCCAGACTCGCCGCCTGACCACGCCCATGTTCGAACAGGTGCTTAAACGGGCGAAGACACTGCTCAAATAGATGATGAATACCCCCGTCGATAACTCGCCCCGGCAGCCCTTTGATGCGCAGGCATTCCTCAAAACGGTGACTACCCGATCCGGCGTCTATCGCATGTACGATGCCGATGACAAGATTCTCTACGTCGGCAAGGCCAAGAACCTCAAGAATCGCTTGAGCAGTTATTTCCGCAGCACCGGGCTGACACCCAAAACCAGGGTGCTGGTCTCCCACATTGCGCATATCGAAGTCATGGTCACCCATACCGAAGGCGAGGCGCTGATTCTCGAAAGTAATCTGATCAAAGAGTTTCATCCGCGCTACAACATCCTGCTGCGTGACGACAAGAGCTATCCCTACATCTATGTCTCGGATACCACCGCCTATCCCGGCCTGGCGCTGCACCGTGGCGCGCGCAAGAAACCGGGACGTTATCTCGGTCCTTATCCCAATGCACACGCCGCCAGAGACACCATCAATCTGTTGCAGCGCACCTTTAAAATTCGTCAGTGCGAAGACAGCTACTTCAGGAACCGCTCCCGACCCTGTCTGCAATACCAGATCCAGCGTTGCTCAGCGCCCTGTGTCGGCTACATCTCCGAGCACGCCTACAAGCAGGACATCCATCACGCCCTACTGTTTCTGGAAGGCAAGAGCCAGCAGATCATCAGCGAGCTGGTGGCCGACATGGAAAAAGCCGCCGGCAAACAGAATTACGAAAAAGCCGCCATGTTTCGCGATCAGATTCGAAGCCTGCAAAAAATCGCCGAACAACAGAACATCAGCGCGGAGAAGGGCGACATTGATGTCATCGCCTGTGCCAGCGAGGGCGGACAGGCCTGCGTCACCGTGTTTTATATTCGCAATGGCCTCAACCTGGGCAATCGTAACTTCTTCCCCTCGCTGCCCGAATCGATGTCCAGCGAAGCCATCCTCGCCGCCTTCATTCCCCAGTTTTATCTGGATCGCGAGATACCCGCAGAAATCATCCTCTCCGCTGCGCCCGATGAACAGGCGTTACTGGAAGAAGTGTTGAGCAAACAGGCCGGGCGTAACATCAAACTGCGCACCCAGGTACGCAGCGAACGCGCCCGCTGGCTGGAGATGGCCGCAGCTAACGCCGCCAATACCCTGACCACGCGGCTGATGTCCCGCACCGGGCTGATGAAGCGTTTTGAAGCGCTGCAGGAGCTGCTGCAACTCGACAGCCTGCCGACGCGGCTGGAATGCTTCGATATCAGCCACACTATGGGCGAATCCACCGTCGCCTCCTGCGTGGTGATGACGCCTGAAGGCGCGTTCAAAACCGACTACCGCCGATACAACATCAAAGACATTACCGGTGGAGATGACTACGCCGCGATGCGCCAGGCCCTGGAGCGACGCTTCCGCGCCGGGCAGGACGAAGCGAAACTGCCCGACATCCTGCTCATCGACGGCGGCAAGGGCCAGCTCAGGCAGGCCATCGAAGTCTTCGACGCGCTGGCCATCACCTCAGTGCTGCTCATCGGCGTTGCCAAAGGGGAAGGGCGCAAGGCCGGGCTGGAAAAACTGGTGTTCAGTGACGGCCGCCCGGAACTGCATCTGACGCTCGATTCGCCCGCGCTCAACCTCATTCTTCAGGTGCGCGATGAAGCCCATCGTTTCGCTATTACCGGCCACCGTGCGCAACGCGCCAAGACGCGTAATGAATCCCCGCTGGAAGCCATTCCCGGCCTCGGCCCCAAACGCCGCCAGACCCTGCTCAAGCATTTTGGCGGATTACAGGGGATAACGCGCGCGGGCGTGGCGGATCTTGCTAAAATACCCGGCATCAGCAAAAAGCTGGCTCAGGCAATTTATGATGAATTTCATATAAATCAGTAAGATAGCTAACACAATAAAACAAGAGTATAAAATAAAACATGAACTTAAATATTCCCAATACTCTGACGCTGTTTCGCATGGCGATCATTCCTGTCTTCATTCTGGCATTTTACTGGCCCCATCCCGAAGCTCATATCATCGCCACCAGCATCTTCTTTGTCGCCAGCATCTCCGACTGGTTCGACGGCTATCTGGCACGAAAACTCAACCAGCAGAGCGCACTGGGGGCCTTCATCGACCCGCTGGCAGACAAACTCATGGTCGTTATCGTGCTTCTCCTGCTGGCCACCCGCTATCCGGATAACCTCTGGCTACTGGTTTCGACCATTGTCATCATCGCCCGCGAAATCATCATCTCCTCACTGCGCGAATGGATGGCTTCTCAGGGCAAGGACAACGTCGTAGTTGTCTCGTTTGCCGGCAAGGCCAAAACCTTCGCCCAGTTATGGGCGCTGGGTTTTCTCATCTATGCAGAAGAGCTGTTCGGCTTGCCGATCTTCACCATCGGCATCGCCCTCATCGTCTGGGCAGCAGTGCTGACTCTGTTTTCGATGCTGACCTATCTCAGAGCAGCCTGGAGCACGATCACTAACGCCGGTTAATGACCGGAGAATGACCGGATAATGAATTTAATAATTAAAATTTGTATTAGTATGGTCTTTCAGCTTGACAGGGCGGCAGGCATCGCTAGAATAGCGACCTGCTTAGATGCACTGCGGGAATAGCTCAGCTGGTAGAGCGCAACCTTGCCAAGGTTGAGGTCGCGAGTTCGAATCTCGTTTCCCGCTCCAAATTTATGCGACCAAACCCTGAAAACCAGGGTTTTTTCGTTTCAGGCTTATAACAAAATAGACAGCCTGAAAAAAATGCGAATTACTGGAATAACGCGCTTATAAAATCATCGCTTATACAGTAAGCTCACAAAATATTTACGGCGGGATGGCAGAATGGCTATGCAGCGGATTGCAAATCCGTGTATCTCGGTTCGACTCCGGGTCCCGCCTCCATATACATCAACCTGACGACTCCCTACATAGCGTTAAGGTAATTAATAAGACCACTCTGTAATTGCCCGGGTGGCGTTGTGGTAGACCGTTGCTTGAAAGCAACACTGCATGACGAAAGAGGGCTGTAGTACAAGACCACTCTGTAATTGCCCAGGTGGCGAAATTGGTAGACGCAAGGGACTTAAAATCCCTCGCCTTAACGGGCGTGCCGGTTCGATTCCGGCCCTGGGCACCATATCTAAAATTGCCATATCTGGCTATATTTCGCGGATTCAAATCCGAAGTGCATCACAATTTATGCCGCCATCGCAGCCCTATGATCGCTCATTAGCTGGCCTGGGGTTTTGAAATCCAGGCCCT
>JAVVEE010000020.1:0-35761 GCA_032251315.1 Gammaproteobacteria bacterium | reverse complement strand
GTACGCTCGGCAGCAGCATCCCTGCTGCTGACGGTCTTGATTGAAGGGTATCCTTTCCATGCGTTTTGTTAGTAAATTGCTGCGATCTTTATTGTCTGATTTGGAAAATTCAGATTGAGTTCTATTAAAAGAATCGCTGAGTGAGCCATATGTATTGATAAAGCCCTGCATAACTTCTGTCCAGGCATTATCTGAGCTGTATTTTATGCCACTATACCATTCGTCTAGTTCATTGCGTTCCCTCTTTATGTTTTGCAGGGTTTCTTCACTATGATCGCACATATTTTTACTCTTTAGGCTGCCATTGGTTCTTAGCGCGTGTCTGTAACTGCTCATACATCTATTGCCGTCAGTATGTATCTGTTGCGCCTATAAAAGCGCTATATTACGTCGAGTGGAGGAATGCTGGGTCAGAATTTTAATCGCCTCCGACCACTCTTTTTTGATTTCCTGAGCTTCAACATCATTCTTAGTCGATTGTTTTCTTTGCGCCTGTTCAGAAGCAGCGTCAATAGTTATAAGTACAATTGCCATAGCGCTTAGTAATAATAAGCTTTTAAAATAGACAGAGCCGATTTTAATGACTGACATGATAATCCTCACTGAAATTAATTTATTTCAATAAATCTTATTTTGTTAGTTTACTCATAGTGCGCTTATCACTCATTGAAAATTATCAATTTTACGTTTTTATATATACTTAATATTCTGATTACTTCTGTATAAGAATATTTTTTACTATTAAGTTACATGGAAAGAATACCCTTCAATCAAGCAGCAGGGATGCTGCTGCCGAGCATACACGGATGTATTCTCAGCGCGTCTTGATTGAAGGGTATCCTTTCCATGCGTTTTGTTAGTATATTGAAATTATTTTTCTTCATGTGAAATGTAGATCTCGTATATAAAGCTATTGATGAATTTCAATTCTTTAATCTTCCGGGTGAGTAGAATACTTAGACCTGAATGCGTGGCTTAACCGCGGCGTCTGGCACAAGCTCTTGATTCCACAGCGGATCAAAAAATGCCTGCTTAACCTATGGGTGAAGCTAAGATTTTTTGAAACCCCTGTGAAACCAATTTCTTGCACCATGCATCCACGTTTAAACCACGGATTCAGGTTAGAATTATAATAACCTTAATATAAGGTGCTGACCGAATGATGCCAGTTCTCAAAAAATTCCCGGTAAATATTCATATGTTTATGACAGGTCCTTATTTAAGCACATGGATTCATTCAGCCTTTCAGTTTGCACTCAAAATAAAATGTCATCAATAAATTCAGGCACTGTTACCCGCCTTTACCCTTACCCAGGCGCTGAATATGAGCTGGAAGGGCTTTATCTAAATACCCCTTTTGGTAGGGAGAATGATGAGCAGCGCGCCTGGGTTTATACCAATTTTATAGTCAGTCTGGATGGGCGTATCGCTATCGAGCAGCCGGTTACGGGTAAACGCGGTGTGCCCAAAACCATCACTAATCCCCGTGACTGGCGTCTGTATCAGGAGCTCGCGGCACGCGCCGATGTACTGCTGGTAAGCGCGCGTTTCTTACGTGAACTTGTGCGTGGTGAGGCACAGGATAATCTGCCGATAGGCAACGATCCGGTTTTTGCAGACCTGCTCGCCTGGCGCAGGCAACATGGGCTAACGCCGCAACCGGCGGTGGTGGTGCTCAGCGCCAGTCTGGATCTGCCACTGGCAAAATTATGTGCCACCACTGATCGAGTGGTTTATGTCGCCACCGGTAAATGCGCCGATGCTGAAGCCGTCCGACTGATAGAAAACAGCGGTGCAAAGATACTTTTTACCGGTGAGGGCAAAGACGTTGACGGTCAGCAGCTGGTCGAACAGCTGACTAAGGCCGGGCTTTATAATATTTATTCAATTGCCGGGCCGGGCGTACTGGAAACTTTATTACAGGGGGGTGTGCTGGATTGCATTTATCTCACTCAGGTTCATCGTCTTATCGGCGGTGCTTCGTATGACACGTTGCTTGGGGGCGAGCTGCTGCAACCGCCGGCTGATTTTATTCTAAAGACACTTTATTACGACAGTAAAACGCCCGAGCACTGTGATCAGTTTTTCAGTGTCTATGAAAAAATTTCTCAGGTTACGTCATTAGGTTGCGATTGAGCATAAGCCGCAGCTATTTTTCAACAGTATAAACACACCATGAAGGAGATAACAAGATGAGCAAAATCGCTATGCCAATTGCAGAAGGTTATGAAGATTCTGAATTCCAGACCCCTTATGAATGTTTGCGCAGAGCCGGTCATGATGTCGTCGTGCTCGGACTGGAAAAGGGCGCGACCGTTCATGGTAAAAAAGGCCAGAGTAAAGCCGAAATCGAAGCCACAGTTAGTGATGTCAAGCCGGAGGATTTCGATGCGCTGGTTATTCCCGGTGGTCATGCCCCTGATACTTTGCGTCTGGATGGCTCCATGGTCGAATTTACCCGGCAATTTGCTGCCAGCGGTCGACCCCTGGCGGCAATTTGTCACGGGCCGCAGTTATTGATTGAGGCGGAAGTGGTTAAAGGTCGAACCATGACCTCATGGCCTTCGATTCGTAAGGATCTGATTAATGCCGGTGCGATCTGGGTTGATCAACCAGTGGTGGAAGATATTAACTTGATTACCTCGCGCAAACCTGATGACCTCAACTCTTTCTGCGATGCAATACTCAGGCAACTTGGATAGCTTCTTTATATAACAGCTGCTTTTTAAAAGTCCATGCGGCTCTAATCGCGCGGTCGATCAGGACCATGATTTTTTACCAGATACTCAATGATAGCGTCTTGCTGTTTTTCGGTGATCCAGGTGGCACCGAATTCGTTGACCATGTCATCGACTACCCAGCGCCAGGTGTTTCGATCCAGCCGCTGTGATCGTGGTAGCTCCAGACTGTGACAGGCGCTGCAATGAGTTTCGAACAGTGCTTTCGGGCTGTTGCCGTTATTAGCGTCTTCCGCCAAAGCAGGGCGCAACGCCAACACAACGCCCAGAACCATTACCCCCAGGTTGCCTACACCTATAAGCATTCTGCTGCGAGAGCTCTGCTGCGGACTTTGAAGCAGGTACGTTTAAACATCCACCAGCACTGGAATGCGGTGAATCACGTTGCCCAGATACCCTTTGGGATTCCACGGCTGGCGGAACGGCTGGGCATTGCCGTTCTGATCAAAGGCGCGCGCCCAGATTTCATAATAGCCCTTGCCCTCAAAACTCACCTCGGAATCAAAGTGATACCAGGCGTATTTATTGGCCGGTTGCGTGAGTTTGGCCTTTTTCCAGTTGATGCCGTAATCCGTTGAGATGAGCACTTTGTCGACGCTGTTTTCGCCCGCCCAGGCGTGTCCATGCACCGCAATTTTGTCGCCAACGCCCGACTTACTTTCAGCAGCCGGGCGTGTGATCATCGACTTGATCTGCCAGCTGGTGAGGATTTTCATCACCTCTTCAGGCGGACGCGAACCTGGCGGCACGGGGTATTCAGGAATCCGATACGAATAACCGGTCATTTTGTGGGAGTCATGCACCTGATCACGAATCCAGATTCGTGTCAGCCATTTTTGCGAAGCGCTGCCAATCCAGCCGGGGACCACCAGTCGAACCGGATAGCCGTTCAGCGGGACCAGTGGCTCGCCGTTCATGGCATAGGCAACCAGAGTATGTTTTTCCATGGCCTTCTCGATGGGAATGCCGCGTGAAAAAGGCGGGGCGGCGCCCAGCGGTGGATCCTCGCCATAATGACCCGTGTAGACAGCAGTATCCTTAAGACCCGCCAATAACAGCAGATCCTGTAGTGGCACGCCGGTCCATTCGCTGCATCCGATAGCACCACGGTTCCAGGGATTGCCGCGCACCGGCGGGTCGAAATTGGCACGGCCATTACCGCCGCATTCAATGCAGGCCTGATAGGTCGCCGAGGGCATTTTTTTCAGCTCATCCAGAGTCAGCTTGAGCGTGTTTTGCACTTCGCCGTCGATGGTGAGAGTCCAGCCTTCCGGATTCTGATCTTTGGCACGCTGAGGCACCAGACCATTGTTGCGCACAAAGTGACGCTCGGTCGGGGTGATATCGTCATTGAGAAAATGCGGCGCAAACTCGCCATTTATCGGGCGATGATTATGAATGATCATCCCGGATTTACCTTCGATTGCTCCCGCCTCGTCAGCCTCCTGTGCCCAGGCTTCTGGAATCATGCCCCGACCAAACAACCCCTCCAATGCCGCTTCGGTGCCCGCACCCAGACCCAACAGAGCCAGCGCCGAGGTGCCGCCTCCCGCCCGTGCCAGAAAGCCCCGGCGGGAGACCATAAAATCAAACCGCTTCAAATCCTCCGTGCAGGCATCATTGTTTACCAGCATCTCACGCAACTGCTGATAGCTTACAAGTGACTTCTTCATCATCGAATCTCCTCATCGTTATGCTGTAAAGGAAAAACACCCGGAACGCGGTCGGGTTTAGGCGGTAGAAGCGAGGGCCGCTCTCACGTTTTCGCAGCCAATTCATCCTAAATCCGACAGCCTCCTGATTTATTGTCGATATGTAACCATTCCTGAACAGGCCGGGCATTGAAGAAAATCAATGTCTTATTTTAATGTGAAAAGTGTTGATATTTTAGAGTATAGTTCTAATCGGAGATTTTCTCTGGTAAATCCTTGAAGCTCCAATGAAATCAATTTCAAAAAAAACTGTAAGGAAATCGGCTCAGCGGCGACTACTGAGCATGTTCACTAAAACCTGAACAGATAGGTCTGAATTTTAATTTAATAATATTGGAGCATAATTATGAGCACAATCAAAAACATGAAAACCCTTTCTCTCGCCGGTGGAACCGCACTGGTACTGGGTATGGCCAGTGGCTCGGTACTGGCTGCTGACAGTAATCCTTTCGCAATGACCAGTCTTTCCGATGGCTACGAGGTTGCGGTGAACGAAGGTAAATGCGGCGAAGGCAAGTGTGGTGGTGATAAGGCTGCCGGCAAGGCCAAAGACGCAGAAGGCAAATGTGGCGGCGAGGCGAAAGAGGCTGAAGGCAAGTGCGGCGGTAATAAAGCTGAGGGCAAGCCCAAAGTACAGGAAGCTAAATGTGGTGAAGGCAAGTGCGGTGGAGCCAGCTAAGCATCTAACCGCCAGGAGGCTTAGCCTCCTAAGGGTTGGATAAATTAGTCGTGACCAGGGATGGTTATTAATGGCGTGGCAAATAAAAAGTAATAAGGGCTATTATGAAACGGATACTTAACAAATTATACGAAATACTGAACATCACAAGGTCGGTTGATTTTCTTGCGCCGCTGGCATTACGGCTGTATCTGGTGCCGATATTCTGGATGGCGGGAACCAAAAAACTGGCCAATATGGACTCCACTATTGAATGGTTCGGTAATCCGGACTGGGGTCTCGGTCTGCCGTTTCCTGAAATTATGGCCTGGGCTGCGGCGCTAACAGAGGCGGGCGGTGCCATATTATTGCTCGTCGGACTGGCCGTTCGCTGGATAACGATACCGCTGATGGTAACGATGCTGGTGGCCATCTTTACGGTGCACTGGAATAACGGCTGGCTGGCCATCGCTGAAGGATCAGGCAGTCTTTTCGCCAATGATCGTACTATTGCCGCCATCGAACGCCTTGATGTCGCCAAAGATATTTTAAGAGAGCATGGTAATTACAGCTGGCTAACAGAGCATGGCAGTCTAGTTATGCTCAATAATGGTATCGAGTTCGCGAGCACCTATTTTATTATGCTGCTGGTATTGTTCTTCTATGGTGCAGGGCGATACCTCTCAGTCGATTACTGGATTAAAAAATACTGGCAATAAACACAGGGTCGAGAAAGATTGTAGGTTGTATCAATAATTGAGCTTTACTGTATTCCCGATAAAGGCTACCTTATATTAATTCATTAATTCTATAAGGTAACTGTTTTGAACAAGAATGCAGTACATAGCTCGCACTCCGGTCATGTTGATGCCGAGCAGGTGGCATCAATGAGGGAAGAGATGTTGCGCTTTACCACCTTGCAGTTGCGCGATGCAGTGCTGGCGGAGGATATCGTCCATGAAGCCATTAGTGCCGCCATCTCATCCGCCCAATTCAATGGCCGGGGCAGCCTTAATAGCTGGGTGTTTGCCATACTGCGGAATAAAATCATTGATGTTATCCGTGAGCGCAGTCGGCATCCGACTGAATCTTTTATCGAAGACGGCGAGGATGAAGATGACGCGTTTGATAGCAGAGGCCACTGGAAAAAAACACATAAGCCCTCTGACTGGGGACAGCCGGAAAATAATCTCGATAATGAGCAGTTCTGGGTCGTTTTTGAGATCTGCCTTAATCAGCTGCCGATCAATACCGCCCGTGTCTTTATGATGCGGGAACATCTCGGGCTTGAGCTTAAGGAGGTGTGTAGGGAACTTAATCTGAGCGACAGCAATGCCTGGGTAATCATGCACCGTGCTCGCTCGCAGCTAAGAAAATGTCTGGAAACTAACTATATACGGGGAGGGCGGCTTTAATGATGAATTGTAAACAGGCTACCCGCCTGGTATCGCAATCACAGGATCGGGAGCTATCCCTGCCTCAACGCATTCGTCTGCGCTTTCATCTGCTCATCTGTTCAGGCTGCTCTAATTATAATAAACAGCTGAGTTTTATGCGTAAAGCCATGCATAAACTCAGAGAGCGTTAAACCATATAAAGAAAATTAAACCTGAATTCGGCTCCGCCTGTTGTAATACAGGACCATTCAGTCCTATAATGTACCTATGACCGCTGGAAGACCTTTACAATTTGATCCCGAAATAGCACTTGAATCCGCCATGCAACTTTTCTGGCGCAAGGGTTACGAGTCGACTTCACTGAATGATCTTCTGCGAGAGACCGGACTTTCGAAAAGCAGCCTGTATCAGACATTTGGCAGCAAGCATCTGTTATTTGAACAGAGTATTGACCGCTACCGCCAGTGTCTGGTGAAGGATCTGAAAGCGATGCTGAACAATGCCCGGTCAGGTCGTCAGTTTATCGAGGATATGTTCTACAGTGTTGCCGATGAGGTCAAAGGAAAAAATGCCAGACGCGGCTGCCTGGTCATGAATACCGCCTCGGAATTTGCACAAAGCGACTTGGTGATTGCCGGACTGGTGAAACAGGGTACGCGAGGTTTTTACGATGTTTTCGAAACAGCAGTAAGACGCACACAAAGCGAAGGTGAAATACCGGCCAACGAGGATACGCGGGCACTGGCTATCTATCTGGTTACCGCGATGAGCGGTCTTAAAACACAGGTTAAGGCCGGCGCCAGTGCAGCTGATATTATTTCAACAGCAAAAATAATTCTTTCAACGCTATTTTGATTTTTTTTGTTTTTTTATGGACCATACGGTCCCGATAACGCAGGCCGAGCCTGTCAACTTTGAGGATAACGATTATGAAAGACTTTCCCTATCACACTAAAGAAACCGCGCCAAAAGAGACGCTGCCCATTTTTGAGAGCGCCGAAAAAACCTATGGCATGGTACCGAATCTCTATAAGAAAATGGCTGAATCCCCGGCTTTGCTCAAAGGCTATACCAGCTTGAGTGATATATTTAGCAACAGCTCATTAAGCCCGGTTGAGCAGCAGGTGGTTTTAATCGCTACCAGCGCCACTAATAAATGCGAATACTGCGTCAGTGTGCACAGCGTTATTGCCGACATGATCAAAGTGCCGGAAGAGGTCACTGCTGCTTTACGTGATGGCAGTGATATACCGGATGCGCGCCTGCAGGCACTGCGTAAATTTACACAATCAGTAGTTGATGCCAGAGGTTGGGTTGATGAATCAGAAGTGAACGCACTCATGCAGCACGGTTACACACGACAAAGTGTGCTGGATGTTATTCTTGGCGTGGGCATGAAGACACTGTCAAATTACACCAACCATCTGG
Organism: Gammaproteobacteria bacterium; assembly: GCA_032251315.1. GTDB lineage: Bacteria > Pseudomonadota > Gammaproteobacteria > SZUA-229 > SZUA-229 > LH-M37. The sequence continues at coordinate 27,828 of JAVVEE010000020.1, read as the reverse complement.
TAGAAACCGAGCTGGATGAACCTTTTAAGGGCAGAGCCTGGAAACACGGTGGCTGATTAATTTGAAATCAGAAGGGCTGAGAATTAAAATTCTGCAAGGAGTCAGTATTTTATGATCTCGGCCCGAGGATAAAACAATAATTGCTCATAATGCATTCAAGACTTCTAAAAGCGGAGCGCGGAGCAAAAAATGGAGCACATTCACAATAATGCGTTTCGTGATGTACGCAACTATCCTGAAAAATTCCTTAAAATTATTAATGACAAACTTCACCTCCCGGTGACATACAAAAAGTCCTGGGATGACAGTTTTGGTGCCAGAGGCTGGAAACTTGATGCCACTATCGGTGATCCTCAAATTATAGCCAGCACTCGTGAGACCGGTAAAAATATAAATACGTCCGTCTTTGTTCACGACATTCTGGATCATTTCCTTTCCGGCTTTGGTGTCAGTGGTCATCGTAGCGAAGCCATGGCGCTGATACAATTATCAAAACGTACCGGCTCAGACCCGCGACCGGACTATGAGCAGATCATCAGGGAAGACATACTTAACGGTTATGTTAACGGTGAAGCCTTTACAGCATTTCTGCCCGAACAGATCACCGAATTATTACCTTCCGACAGCAAGATGACTGACAGGGAAATCAGCACTTTTCTTAAACAGAATATTTCCACTAACTATCTCAACGTTATTCTTGTCCAGCATTTCTTCAGGTTGGGGAAGGCAGGGGAGAAACATGCCAATGCCAGCAGGAGAGCGCTGGGTTTAGTGTCAGATGATCAGACTGAAACAGGACTGGCACTGCAAACTCTGCTGGAGCGCATCGACTCAGATGTGGAGCGGGCAGGTATAGACTTGCTTGAAGGTTTTGTAAGCATCGATAACAGCCATGTGGCCTTTATCGCAAAAGAGAACGATAAGCACGAATTAGCCGAGCCGTATCAGGTTGCTATTCGCACATAGTATCGCGCACCGCGAAGTGTGACGTAAGCATTGCATTGAAAAAAGTCAATGTAAAAGCATCTGTATATTATTGAGTCACATGGAAAGGATACCCTTCAATCAAGACGCGCTGAGAATACATCTTCTTATGCAATACAGTTAGTACACTAAAATTATCTATGGTTTTCTCTGCGTTCTCTGCGCCTCTGCGGTGAAAAAGTCTTTCCCTAACCTTCTATTTTTCAACCCCGGTCAGTGCTTCAAATCCGGAGACCACGTCCAGCAATTCGGAGGTGATGACGTTTTGTCGGGCGCGGCGGAAAACCATGGTGACTTCGTCCAGCCGTTCATCGAGGTTACGCTGTGCCGATTGCATTGCCGCCAGTCGGCTGGCGTGTTCGCTGGCCTGGGATTCGGCGCATGCGCGGAAGATCGAAACGAACAGATACTGGTGCAGCAGGCGGCTGAGGAGTTGTTCACGGTTCATGCTAAAGGTGGGCAGGCTGCGCGAGGGCCAGCTTTCTTCTTTCAGGCGGCGAAAGCGGTGCAGGTTAACCGGCAGTAGTTCGAAACCGATGGGGTGATAACTGCTGCCGCCGTCATGACGATTGTAGAACAGGTAGACATAATGCACTTCGGACTGCTCGCGCCATTCGTCGATCTTGAGCAGGATCTGCTGCACGCTGGCGGTGATCTGTTCGGCAGAACCGGGGACGAGAAAATCTTCTTCAATGGCCTGACCCGCGTGTTCCAGACTGGCGGCGACGCGGGCGCCGACGGCAAGCACCAGACGGTTGTTCGGATCGGCAGCGGTGGAGCTCATACGATCCAGTGCATAACCGGCAATCTCTTCGTTGAAACGGCCACAGAGGCCGTGATCGGAGCCGAAGACGATCGCGGCGAGTCGACGGGGTTTATGTTTTTGTACAGGAGGAACGGGCGGGGATGGCATGTCCTGCAAGACGACGTGTAAGCCGCGCTCCACGGTTTGATAGTAGCCGGTGACCGCGTTGACCGCCTGCTCGTACTGGTGGATGCTCGCTGCCGACAGTGCCTTCATGGTTTTAACGATGGCACGCAATTCATTGAGGCTGTCGAGCTGTTTGTGCAGATGATTGAGCGATTCCATAAACTATGCCTGCGTGTCTTTTGGTTTTTCCGAAGCCTTCGATTTCCCGCTATCTTCCTGCAATTCAGCTAACGCCTTTTCAGCAACCTCCAGAAGCTGTAACCATTGCGAATCCTCCAGTTTCTCACCGCTCTCCATATGCTCGCAGAGTTCAGGCAACTGTTCGAGGACGCGCTGCTGAATCCTGGTTTCAGCCTCCGCGATCTGCTCCAGAGGCAGCTCATCGAGCAGGCCGGCATTGACCGCTTTGAGTATCGCCATCTGCTCGCTGGCGCGCAGCGGCTGATGTTCACTCTGTTTCAGAACCTCCCGCACCCGTCGGCCATGGTCGATGGTTTTGCGGGTCTCTTTATCCATGCGGGTGGCGAAGCGCGCGAAACTCTCCAACTCCTCAAACTGCGAGTACGACAGGCGCAGATCACCGGCGACACTGCGAAATGCCGGGTACTGGGTTTTGCCGCCTACCCGCGACACCGATTTGCCGACATCGATGGCCGGCAGCAGGCCTTTGTGGAACAACGCCGGCGAGAGGTAAATCTGACCATCGGTGATAGAGATCAGGTTGGTGGGGATATAGGCGGAGATGTCCTGTGCCTGCGTTTCGATCACCGGTAGCGCTGTCAGCGAACCGCCGCCGCGCTCATCGCGCAGGTGGGTGGCACGTTCCAGCAGGCGTGAATGAATGTAGAAAATATCGCCCGGATACGCCTCGCGCCCCGGTGGCCGACGCAGCAGCAGGGACAGTTCACGGTAGGCCCGGGCATGGCGGGTGAGGTCGTCATAAACAACCAGCGCATCGTGCCCCTGTTCCATGAAATATTCGGCCATGGTGGTGGCGGCATAGGGGGTAATGAAGCGCAGGCCGGGCGGATCTTCATCTGAGGCGACCACCACGATGGTGTGCGCCAGCGCCTCGTTTTTGCGCAATGTTTCCACCACCCTGGCGACTGCCGTGCCGCGCTGGCCGATGGCGCAGTAGATGCAGATGACGCCTTTGTCACGCTGATTAATGATGGTGTCGACCGCCACCGAGGTTTTGCCGGTCTGTCGGTCGCCGACGATGAGTTCACGCTGGCCGCGACCAATGGGGATGAGGGCGTCGATGGCCTTGATGCCGGTCTCCAGTGGTACGGTCACCGGCGAGCGCTCCATGATGGCAGGGGCCTGGCGCTCCACCGGTCTGCGCTCGCTGAATTTCAGGGCTTTGCCGCGATCCAGCACTTTTCCGGTGGCGTCGATCACCCGCCCCAGCAGCCCCTCACCGACCGGGGTGTCGGCCTCACGGCCGGTGGCGCTGACTTCAATACCTGCTGACAGTCCAGTGCTATCGCCAAGCAACATTATCCCGGCGACATCGGGGTCAAGGTTGATGGCCACGCCCAGCACCCCATCCGGGAACTGCACCAGCTCTTCTGAGGTAAGGCCGGGCAAGCCACTGACACTAGCGATGCCCCCGCCCACATGCAGCACCATGCCGGTTTCACGCGTATGCAGCACAGGCTCACTTTGTTCGATCACTTCGTGCAGCGTGGCCATAGTGTCATCTAGCAGTTCCTGCAGCACGCGCTAATCCTCCTGTTTTGCCGAAGGCCTGACCGAACTGAAAGCTTCATCCACGCGCTCGCTGAGATCATCCAGATATTCGCTCAGATTCCAGCCCAGCTGCCGGTCGCCGCTGACCAGCTTTATGCCGCACAGCAGTTCCGGGGTGGTGCTGTACTCGACCTTGATATCCGCGGAAAACTGTTCGTGAATAAAGCGGGTGAGTCGGGCGCGTACTGTTGAATCCAGTTCATAGGCGGTACGGATATGCAGTGGGCCTGAACTGTGGCGGAGCGTCTGCTGCAAATCCTTGTCTGCAGCTTCAAGCTGATCGATGAATTTCCCGATGAGCTGCTCTTCCAGCCCGACATCGGCCAGATCCCTGAGCGCCTTGCGTGCGATAGCCTGAATGGCTTTGGCTGTTTCGCGGTTCAGCTGAGTGAAAAATTCGGCCTTTTCCTGATCCGCCTGCTGCTGCCAGCTCTCACGGGTTTCGGCCACGGCATCGCGCGCTTCATCCAGCAGCTGCCGCTTTTCCTGCTCGGCCTGTTCGCAAACTTCGCCCAATATTTCATCGCGTTTTTGTTCCAGCTCTTCGGTTTTGTGCTGATAATGCTGCTGCTGTTCACTGGCCTGCTGTTCGCGCTCTTCGGCCTGATTGAGACGCTTGGCGATGCGCTGTTCGCGTTGCTCCATGGCGTGCATTACCGGATGGTATAGAAAGCGTTTGAGCAGCCAGACCAGAATCAGAAAGTTGACGATCTGCGCTGATACCGTGATCCAGTCGATCTCCATGCCTTAACCCCCGGCTGCGGCGGTGGCGTAATCCCAGAAAGGGTTAGCGAAAATCAGGATCATGGCCACCACGAAACAGTAGATGGCGGTGGATTCAATCATCGCCAGGCCGACAAACAGAGTTCGGGTGATGGTGTTGGCTTCGTCCGGCTGCTGGGCAATGGCGCTCAATGCCTGGGCGACGGCGCGTCCTTCGCCGAGTGCCGGGCCGATGGAACCGATGGCGATAGTGAGGCCTGCGGTGATGACCGAGGCTATGCCGATGTAGGTAATCATGTCCATAAAATACTCCTTAGTCAGTGTTAGGGGATGCCCGGTTATCTTTTTCGGGTATGGCTGTCTGCGACGATTGCTGCTCATCATCGTTTTCTCCCGAGTGCAGCGAGGTTGCCGAGGCGATATAAACCATGGCCAGAACGGCGAAGATGTAGGCCTGAATCATGCCGGTCAGCAGCCCCAGAAGCTCCATCACCACCGGGAAAAAATAGGGCGTCAGGCTGATTAGAATGGCGACGATAACCGTGCCGCTCATGATGTTGCCGTACAGGCGCACGGCCAGCGCAATGGTGCGTGAGATTTCGCCAATAATGTTGAACGGCAGCATTAGCCAGGTCGGTTTGACATAGTGTTTCAGATAATTCACCGGCCCTTCATACGCAATGCCATAGAGCGGCACGGCGATAAACACGCAGATGGCCAGCGCCGTCGTGGTGGAGAGCGAGCCGGTGGGAGCCATGTATCCCGGCACGATGTTGAGCAGATTGGCCATGGCGATGTACAGAAACAGGCTGCCGACAAAAGGCAGGTAACGCCCCGGATTCTGCCGGCTGACCTGACGAATCTGATCGCGAATACCGATTACCAGCACCTCCAGCAGATTCTGCCAGGCGGGCAGTTCGGTACCGGTGGACATGCGCCGTGTCACCAGCCAGGAAATGAGCGTGAGCAGCGCCATCACCAGCCAGGTATAGACAATGGTGGCATTGAGCGAAAACCAGCCCCATTGCTGGAAGATGAGGCCGTCGGGACTGATGGTCATGTCATGGTCTCCTTTTTGCTGTGAGTCAGTCGGGCAGGCGCCGGTTTATGGCTGATCGCCCGCAGCCGCCGAGTCATCCACCATCGCGATGCAATGAAACCGGCGAGCGCCATCAGCAGGAGCTGCCAGGCATCGAGTTGGGCGATTGCATAAAACCCGATGAGCACCAGCGTGACTCGCACTAGCAGGCTGGTCAGCAATCTCAGCGCGGGGTGACGTGATCGTTCAAGCCCGTTCAGGGTGAGCCAGAGGCCGCCGAAAAACAGCATTCCCAGCAGGAGGCCAGCGATGAAAGTACCGGCATAAAGGATTAGTTCACTCATGAGCGCACCTTTTTATGCTTATGTTTGTGTTTATGGTTATTGGTGATGTCCCCGACATGAATAAGTGTCCAGCGGGTCGCGATGGGGCCGACAATTTCGAAGATGACGGTTGCCCCCAGTACCACCGGCAGGATCACGCCTTTGATTTCCGGGAAGTGATGACTGGCGATCAACGCCATGCCGATGGCGACACCGGCCTGCGGTAACAGGGCGAGTCCGATCCATTGGCGGATTGTGGTGTCGCTACCACTCAGCCAGCCGCCGAGGCGTGTGCCGATAAGTCGACCGGCGATGCGCAAAGCAATATAACCGGCAGTCAGCGCACCCGCCTGTGCCAGGGCGTCGATGTGCAGGGACGCGCCCGCCAGCAGGAAAAACAGAATCAGGAATGGCCATTCAATGCCTTCTATGGCATTGAATGGGCGATTATGATGTTTGGCTAAATTGGCCACGGTGGCACCGAGTACCATAGCCGAGAGGATGTAGGAAACATTCAGCCATTCCGCGATACCGGCACTGAGCAACACCACCCCTAGAGCTTCCGCCTGTGAAGGTTCGCCGGGCCGTATGCGTCCGGTGAGATAGGCCATGGGCAGGCCGAGCACGATGCCGAGCAAAATTGCGCCGCCAACTTCCCATGCACCGGTCTGGATAATTTGCCATGCACCCCCTACATCGCTGAGGGACTGAACGGTCGCCAGCAGCAGGCTGAAAACCAGCAGCCCCCAGGCATCATCAATCGTCACAATGCCTAACAGTGTGTCGGTAAATTCCCCTTTGGCCCCGTATTCATGCACCACATCGACCGTGGCTGCGGGCGCAGTGGCCGGGGCGACGCCGGCCAGTATCAATGCGATTTCCATCGATACCCCGAACAGCCGCAGCACCGTGAACACCAGCAGCGCCGTCATAATCACTTCACCAAGCGACATGGCGAGCACCGGACGTCCGAGTTCGGACAGGCGCTTACGGGTCAGGTTCTGGCCCAGCAAAAAGCCGATCATGGCCAGCGCGATGTTGGTCAGTACCGGAAACCACTGGTCGGTAAAAGCCGGCAGCAGGTCGAGCAGTGAAGGGCCGATGGCAAAGCCGCACAGCAATAACAGCGTGACCCTGGGCAGGGGTGTATGCCGACCCACCAGATCGGCCAGCAGCCCAATCAGAAACAGGCCGCCAAAAGTAATCAGGATTTGCGCGAGATTGCTGATCTCATTCACGTCGACTCTCCTGTTTAATCCAGTACCAGGCATTGATGCAACCCAACGCCAGGCCCAGAATGAGAAAAGTCAGCGTCCAGGAAGCGCGGCCCGGATAGAGGTCGTCGAGCCATAAGCCCAGAAAAATCCCGAGCAGAGTCGGGATAGCAACAGACCAGCCGACCAGCCCGAACATGCCCAGCCCGAACCAGGCGGTGCGCTGATTTTGTGCGCGGGCGCGCTGCTTACGCTCGGCGCGTTGGCCCACCTTCTCGCTAAGTGGTTTGTGGTCATCACTCTGTACGGGTTTGGATTTATCCACGGAAGCGTTCCTGTAGTTCGCGGAAACCGCGCAGGGTGCCGGCCTCCAGTCGCGCCAGCGCCGAGCGCGTCTTGCGTTCGTGTTCGTCGAGTTGCAGAAAATGCTCTTCGACCTGAGCCTGCAAATGGCCGAGGTCGTCACCCAGAATGGCATTCAATGTCGATACTGAAACTTCGCGCCCGCGTTTCACCAGTATGCCTTCATCAACGGCGGCAAATTTTTCCACGCCTTCCGGAGTATGGAAAGATAATATGCCGGGCACCAGTGCGGCGACAAAATCGATATGTCGCGGCAACAGGCAGAAGCTGCCGTTATCGGCTTCAACAGTTATTTTGTAGACATCCTCATCGACCAATATTTCAGTAGGTAGGAGCAGTCGCAACTGCATTGACGTCGGGCTGTCTGTCTTAGTCACGCTCATTGCCCGCCTCCGCAGTCTCATTGCAATCGGCATCATCCTGTTCCGATGCGTCCTCCTGTTCTTCCGCTCTGGCCTCATCAATGTTGCCGATCATGTACAGGGCTTTCTCGTTGACCCCGGCGAATTCTCCCGCCAGAATTCTCTCGCAGCCATTGATGGTCTTTTTCAACGGCACCAGCTTGCCCTGCTTGCCGGTGAACTGCTCGGTGGTGAAAAAGGGCTGCGTTAAAAAGCGTTCCAGGCGGCGCGCCTTGCTCACCGTTTCGCGGTCATCACGCGAAAGCTCCTCCATGCCCAGCATGGAGATAATGTCCTTGAGATCTTCGTATTCGGCGAGTGTGCTGCGCACCGCCTGCGCCACCCGATAATGCCGCTGGCCGACGGTGGTGGGGGTGAGCATTTTGGAGTCAGTCTGCAAGGGGTCGATGGCCGGATACAATCCCTGACTGGCACGTTTACGCGAGAGCACGATGGAGGCCGAGAGATGCGCAAAAATATGCGTCGCGGAAGGGTCGGTCAGGTCATCGGCGGGCACATAAACCGCCTGCACCGAGGTGATGCTGCCGCTGCGTGAACTGCAAATGCGCTCTTCCAGCTCGGCCAGTTCGGTGGCCAGCGTGGGCTGATAACCCACCCGTGAGGGAATGCGTCCCATCAGGCCGGAGACCTCGGTGCCCGATTGCACGAAGCGAAAAACATTGTCGATCAGCAGGAGGACATCGCGCTTGACCACGTCGCGGAAATACTCGGCTACGGTCAGCGCCGCATGGCCGACGCGAAAACGGGCGCCGGGCGGCTCGTTCATCTGGCCGTAGATCAGCACCGCTTTATTCAGCACCCCCGAGTCCTGCATGTCGCGGTACATCTCTTCGGCTTCGCGCATGCGCTCGCCGATGCCGCAAAACAGGCTAACGCCTTCGTAGCGTTCAGCCATGTTGTTAATCAGTTCATTGATGACCACGGTTTTGCCCACACCGGCGCCGCCGAACATGCCCGATTTGCCGCCGCGTTCCAGCGGTGCCAGCAGGTCGATGGCCTTGATGCCGGTTTCAAAAATCTCATCACCGGTGATGCGCTCGGCCAGCGGCAACAGTGGACGGTGGATGGGCCAGTATTCCTGTGCCTCAATGGCCGCCTTGCCGTCGATGGCTTCGCCAAAGACGTTGAGCATGCGACCCAGCAGGCCTTCACCCACGGGCATTTGCAATACCGCGCCGGTATCTTCCACGGGCATGCCCCGGCCCAGCCGACGTGTTGAGTTCAGGGCAATGCAGCGGACTGTGTGGGTGTCCACATGGGTTTGAACCTCAAGCACCACGCTGTTTTTGTGACCGGTGCGCAACTGCTGATTTCGTGGTGGTAATGGTGCGGGAAAACGCACGTCAACGACATTGCCGCGCACTGCGACAATTTCACCCTGATGCTGATTCTGGCTTTCGCTGTCGCTCATGGCCGCGCGTTTGCATTGTGCGGGGTGCGAAAAATACACAGCCATGTGTTCGTGCTCTTCATTATTCAACCTGGAACATTCATATCAAAGAATAACTATAACAGGTCCGGCTTGAAGATCGCGGAAGGCTCGGTGGTGCCCATGACCGCGCCCAGCTCGTTTTCGTTGAGCAGCTCCTGTGGCCGTCTGCCCAGGCTGATGGCCGCTGCCGCTATCACATGCGCCCAGCTGCACTGGTTGGCGAATAACATCCCATTTTCATCGAGCGTACCACCGTGATTGATGTAGCCCAGCACCGGGGTTTGGGCTGTGTTTATCAGCAGCGGCCATACCGCGCCGATAAAGGGGCCGGGACGGGTATGGGTGACAAAAACGCGGGCCGTAGCCGAGGCCGGAAACAGGTCGCTAATAACATCCTGCGGCGCGGTATATTCCATCTCGCGTTCATCCCGGGGGATACGAAAACGTCCCGGTTCCTGCATATAGATGACTGCGTGTTTGATACCGGCATACTTCAGTCTTTGCGAAGCCTTCAGTACCTCGGTCAGTTGATAGCCGCCGGTGGCGATCAGCTGTAAATGCTCATCGTCAGCACCGGAACCATGCATGCGTATGGCACCGTCTCTGATCAGTTTCTGCGCCTGTTCGGCACTGAATCTCACCGGCAGGGGGCGCTTTGGAGTAACCAGCGTCCAGATCTGGCCATGGGTAGAGTAGGTGGCTTTAAGAGCGGCGATGGCGCAGTTCCAGTCGGGCGGGAACAGTACCGGCGCAACATCGGTCATTTCTCCAAGCACGGCCTCGCAGTAGGTGGGATCCTGATGAGATTGCTCGTTTTTGCCGTTTTCCCAGGTGTGAGAAGTCGGAATAATCGGCACAGATAGCCAGCCCGGTATCATGTCGTTTTCGCACTGGTGGCGGGCAAAGATCAGCTCCTGTCGCACCGCGCCAAGCATTTTCACGGCGAAGGCTTCATAGCTGGCCACCAGATTAATGCCGCCCTTGTTGGCCAGCGCTGCACTGACTACGGCTTCTTCATTTAGGGCAGTGATCACCGAACCGTGGATAGATTCGGCCACACCGGCCTCGGGCGAAGTGACCCGGTGCTTGAGCAGATCCAGGGTTTGATCCAGGCGATTGCTGCGCATCTCGTCGGGATTGCCCACCCGTACGCGCAGATCGGGATTGGCCTCGACAATCGAGCAGAAGTAGGCATCAATCCCGATCATGGTACTGCTGAGCCTGTCCATGTCCGGATTTATCCAGGGCGGTTCGGGCAATTCGGGCGTGGCTACCTGTCGATGGGCGAGGGGATGGTCGCGCTCTTTGAGGCGCTTTTGTGCAGCATGGTGATTCAACAGGCGCACGGCATCTTCGAGATCGCCGGCCGGTACATGCAGTTTCTGCGCGCCCTGATTGAATTCTTCACAGGCCGTCTCATCCTCGGCAGGGTTGCCCTGAACGGGCAGACTGTGGGCACGATTAGTGCCTGCGCCGGGAAAGCCAAAACCTTTGATGGTTTCAGCGATGCCGTAATAGATCGGTACCGGATAATCGGCGTTGCCATAACGCACGGCTTCGGCGGCCTGTTGCAGGCGGGTTTCCATCTCGATCACGCCCCAGGCAAAAGCGGCCGGGTCGCGGCCGTCGATGTGCAGTGGTTCGAAGCCGTTCAGCCGCAGGTGCTCGCCGAACCAGCCGGCGCCGCCTTTCATGGCCATGGATGAGCGCTGATCAATGCGCCTGCCGTTCATGATCATAAACGGTGTTATCAGGCCGCAATCCTCGGCCCGCCACCAGCGCGCTGTCCAGTCGCTGCCGCGCTGTTCTTCAAACGCACCGTCACTGAGAAATGTCACCAGATGTTCATCGGGCAGCGGCATGTGCGGGTATTGCAGTTCCGCGAATCCCAGATAGCCGCCCTCCATCATGCCGCCCGCCGTATGGGCATTGACATGACTGCCCAGCGGTGACTCGGGTTTGCCGTCGGGCAATACCGCCAATGAATAAAAATCGCGCACAAACAGCGATAACCCGGCATCACTGATGCGGTAACGCTCGGCGTGCGCCAGCGACATATTGGCTACCAGCAGGTTGGTGGCATCGATCGCCGAAACGCAATGTCCCTGACCCATGACCCAGGAGCGGGTGATACCGCTGATGCTGTTGGCAGCGAGATAACCGACATAAGCCATGGCCATATTTAATGAGCCGCCGGTGTGTCCTTCGGGATTATCCTTGAAGTCGTGAGCTTGCAGTTCGCGCCCGTCAAGATAGACGTTTTTAGCATAGGTCATGTGCACGATCAGCCACATCGCCGCGCTGGTAATTCGATCGGCAGCAGAGAGCACGCGATAAACATGACCGGGTTCGGGCACCACACCCTGCTCATTAAGTCGCTCTGCGAGTGCATGAATTCGAAACTGCGTCTCATCAGTATGCGCAATGACGCCATAACCTGCCGCCCAGTGCGAAAAGTCCGAATCGTTTTCACGATAAATAGCAGCATGTTTCTTTATGGCTTCAGTGGTCATTTCCGGTTCAAAACTGGTCATAAAATTATCCCGATTATTTTGTCAACACAACGCAAATAAAGACTCCGTCGTTGACGTTATTGGTCTGGGTTTCGTTGATCATGAACAAAGCCTGATAACGACATCATTTAGAGAAGCCAGATCTGATTTAGAAATATTTTTTTACTGTCGGAGCCTGTCATTGTTCTTAAATATGCGTCGTTTTCGCTGAAAACTATGTGTAGTGACATCCTCACAGGATGTGATCATTACGTCATTGATATTTTTCAATGCGGTGGATGAGTATGATGAGGCGCGGCAACTAAAAGATACCGAATCAAAATCCCCCTCTCCCAACAGGAGAGGCGGGTAAATTCTGGCGGACTGGTCTGTGTGCCGGATGCCTGAGCTTTTAACGCCAACTGCCAACTATGTTTCAACCATTGATGTTTTTCAATGCGCAATAAATCCCCAGCGGGCAAAGTGCGTATTAATAGGTGCAGTGTCATCAACTGAACTAGTGGCAAAACGATCAGAAATAAATAAAAGAGGACAATACTTGTGTTAAAGATGCTTGAACTGTATCTGGAATATGATCAGTCCATCTGGCTGGATCATATGGATAGAGGCTTGTTGCTGCGAGGTGATCTCAGGCTGCTGGTGTCAGAAGGGCTGCGGGGTGTCAGCAGTAACCCTGGCATTTTTTACAAAGCGATAAGCAATAGTGCAGCTTACGATGACTTGATCAACGAGTTGTTACAGGCTGATCATGACATGGATGATGCCACGCTTTATGAACAGGTGATTGTCAGTGATGCGCAGCTGGCCGCAGACTTTCTGGAGCCGGTTTACGTCAGCAGTGAAGGCCATGACGGTTTTGTCAGTTTTGAGGTGTCGCCGCATCTGGCATTTGATACACCTACGACCCTTGAAGCCGCGCGTCACTTATGGCGCTCGGTTAATCGTGCGAACCTGATGATTAAAATACCCGCGACCGAGCCGGGTGTGTCGGCGATTGAACAGCTGATTGCCGAGGGAATCAATGTCAATGCGACCCTGCTGTTTTCGCTGGATCGCTATAGAGCAGTGGCAGATGCTTATATTCGCGGCCTGTCACAAAACAAATCGCCGGAAACGATGGCCTCGGTGGCTTCGTTTTTTATCAGCCGAATAGACGCTAAGGTTGATGCGGCATTAGATGTGATTGATACCCCCGAAGCTATAAAACTAAAAGGCCGCGTTGCCATTGCAAATGCCAAAATGGCCTTCCTGTATTTCAAAAAAGCAATGGCTTCAGAAGCATTTGAAGCCCAGAAAAAACGCGGTGCCGCAATGCAAAGAGTGTTGTGGTCCGACACCAGCAACAAAAACCCTGACTACGCGGAATTGTACTACGTCGAACAGCTAATCGGCCCTGCTACGGTAAGCGCCATGTCATCTGAAACACTGCAAGCCTTTCAGCTGCGTGGCAACTTGCGAGACACACTGGAAAGTGATGTTGAAGGTGCCCGGCAAACGCTGGAAACTTTAACTGCACTGGGCATTGATCTGGATAAAATTATGCAGCAACTGGAAAAGGAGAGAGTAAAAAAGTTTGCCGATTCTTATGATCAGTTGTTGGTGGTATTAAAACAAAAGCGTCTGGAAATCAGCCGAGAGTTGGTACATGGATGATTATGATGACACCCGTTGAGGCGATAAATTTATGACTGAATCACATGTTTCAATACCGAGCGGAATTCTTGTTATTCAGGGGCATCCTGATGCTCATGGCAATCACTTCGGTCATGCCCTGGCCTATGCATATATAAAAGGCGCTCATGAGACCGGGTATGAATGTTTTTCACGGATATTTTTTTGATTATAAAAAATTGTGATCGCGAACATGAATCAGGCGGAAAAAAATCTGCTCAGCATCAATGGTGGCTCGTCGAGTATCAAGTTTGCCCTGTATGGAATGGGTGAAACATTACAGTGCAGCCTGTCGGGGAAAATTGAACGCATCGGTTTATCGGGAACACGCCTGAGCTATAAGCATGTTCTGAACGGGCAGCAGGGCGAGCAGTTTCTCGATAAATTGGATCACACTTCGGCGGTGAATTTTCTGCTTGACTGGCTTGCGCAGCAACCTGGTTTTGATCAGGTCGTGGCGGTGGGACACAGGGTGGTGCATGGCATGAAATACACCCATCCAGAAACAGTTTCCCCGGCACTGCTCGATGAACTGCATCGCATCAGCGACTACGACCCCGATCATCTGCCGGGCGAGATCGAGCTGATTGAAACTTTCAGCCGGCGATACCCTGAACTTACGCAGGTCGCCTGTTTCGACACCGCCTTTCACGTCAGCATGCCGCGCGTGGCGAAACTGCTGCCGGTACCGCGTCGCTTTGATGCAATGGGCGTTCAGCGTTACGGTTTTCATGGACTCTCCTATGCCTATCTGATGCAGGAACTGACGCGACTCGATGAACCGTCGGCAAATCAGGGGCGCGTGATTCTGGCGCATCTGGGTAATGGCGCCAGCCTGGTGGCGGTGCGTGACGGTCGCAGCATTGATACCAGCATGGGGTTCACCCCGAGCAGCGGCGTGCCTATGGGAACGCGATCGGGCGATCTCGACCCTGGTGTGGCGTGGTACATGATGCAGAGCGAGCAGCTGAGTCCGGATCAGTTTAAACACCTCATCAATCACCAATCCGGACTGCTCGGTGTCTCGGAAACCAGTTCCGACATGCGCGACCTGACTCATCATGAAAGCGATGATGAACGCGCCGCCGAAGCGGTCGAGCTGTTCTGTTATCAGGTAAAAAAATACATCGGTGCCTACGCCGCTGTCCTCAATGGGCTGGACATACTGGTGTTCACCGGCGGCATCGGCGAGCACCACGGCGGTGTGCGTGCGCGCATTTGCGAAAATCTGGAATACCTCGGTATCACACTGGATAAACAATGCAACGAACAGAATGCAGGCGTTATTTCAGCGCAGGGTAGTCGCGTGTGGGTGCGCGTTATAGCGACCGATGAGGAGCTGATGATTGCTGAATCGGTCCGCGATATTCTGGAACGAGAATAGAAACCGCCACATAAAACTAACCTTCAATTAGAGGACATTTATCATGTTGGAAAATGCCGCAAGCCCGGAAACATTGAAAGAGCCATTGTCATCGGAGCTGCTGAACAAGATGGACGCCTACTGGTGCGCCGGCAATTATCTGTCGGTGGGTCAGATCTATCTGTTCGATAATCCATTGCTGAAACAGCCCTTGAAACTGGAGCACGTCAAGCCGCGCCTGCTGGGCCACTGGGGCACCACGCCGGGGCTGAATTTCATCTATGTTCATCTTAACCGTATCATCAAGGAATATGATCTGAACATCATCTATGTCACCGGCCCCGGTCACGGCGGTCCGGGGCTGGTCGCCAATACCTGGCTGGAGGGCACGTATAGCGAGGTCTATCCGAACATTGCTGAAGACGAAGCAGGGATGAAAAAACTCTTCACCCAGTTTTCATTTCCCGGCGGGGTTCCCAGTCACGTCGCCGCGGAAACGCCGGGTTCGATTAACGAAGGTGGGGAGCTGGGCTATGCGCTGTCACACGCTTACGGTGCCGCCTTCGATAATCCCGATCTGCTGGTAGCCTGTGTGGTGGGTGACGGCGAGGCGGAAACCGGTCCGATGGCCACCAGCTGGCACTCCAATAAATTCCTCAACCCGGTGCATGATGGCGCCGTGCTGCCGATTCTGCATCTGAATGGCTACAAGATCGCCGGGCCGACTGTGCTGGCGCGTATCCCACGCGATGAGCTTGAAGCGCTGTTTATCGGCTATGGTTACACGCCGCATTTTGTCGAGGGTGACGATCCCGAGACCATGCATCAGCTAATGGCGGCGACGCTCGATACCGTGGTCGCTGAGATCCAGATGATACAGCAAGCTGCCCGTACTCAGGGTTTCAGCGAGCGTCCGCGTTGGCCGATGATTATTCTGCGCTCACCCAAGGGCTGGACCGGCCCGGAAACGGTTGACGATAAGCAGATCGAAGGCACTTTTCACGCCCATCAGGTGCCGGTCACCAATTTTGCCAAAGATCCCAAACACCTGAAGATTCTTGAAAAATGGATGAAGAGTTACCGGCCCGAAAAGCTGTTTGATGACACCGGTAAACTCATCCCCGAACTGGCCGAGCTGGCGCCTGAAGGTGAACGGCGCATGGGTGCAAATCCGCACGCCAATGGCGGTATGTTGCTGCGCAATCTGCGCATGCCGAATTTTCGCGACTATGCCGTCAAGGTTTCCGCTCCCGGCATGGTTCTGGCTGAAGCGACGCGTGTGCAGGGTGAGCTCATGCGCGATGTGATGATGCTTAACGCAGAAGCCCGAAATTTCCGGATCTTCAGCCCGGATGAGACCGCCTCGAATCGCTGGGGCGCACTCTTCGAAGTCACCAACCGCTGTTCCACGGCGGAAATCCTGCCCGGTGATGAGAATGTCGCGAACGATGGCCGGGTCATGGAGATGCTGAGCGAGCACCAGTGCCAGGGCTGGCTGGAAGGCTATCTGCTCACCGGTCGGCACGGCTTTTTCTCCTGCTATGAAGCCTTTGTTCACATCGTCGATTCCATGTTCAACCAACATGCCAAGTGGCTTGATGTGGCGCGCGACATTCCCTGGCGTCGCCCCATTGCCTCGCTCAACTACCTGCTCTCCTCACATGTATGGCGGCAGGATCACAACGGCTTCAGCCATCAGGATCCCGGTTTCATCGATGTAGTGGTCAACAAGAAGGCCGAGATCATCCGCGTCTATCTGCCACCCGATGCCAACACCCTGCTGGCCATAACCGACCACTGCCTGCGTAGCCACAATGACATCAATGTGATTGTCGCCGGCAAGCAGCCGAGCCTGCAATGGCTGGATATAGATGCGGCGATAAGGCATTGCACCGCCGGGCTGGGTATCTGGAAATGGGCCAGTAATGACGAAGGCGGTGACCCTGATGTGGTTATGGCCTGCTGCGGTGACGTGCCCACGCTGGAGACACTGGCGGCGGTGAAATTGCTACGCGAGCAGTTTCCGGAGCTGAAAATACGGGTTATTAATGTCGTCAACCTGATGGCCTTGCAGCCGCCGTCCGAACATCCGCACGGACTCTCGGACAAGGATTTTGACGTGCTTTTCACTTCGGACAAGCCGATCATTTTTGCCTATCACGGCTACCCCTGGCTGATTCACCGCCTGACTTACCGGCGCACCAATCACCCCAATCTGCACGTTCGCGGCTACAAGGAGCAGGGCACCACGACCACACCTTTCGATATGACGGTGATGAATGATCTCGACCGTTTCCATCTAGCGGGCGATGTGATCGACCGGGTACCGTGTCTGGGTTCACGTGCCGCCTACGCCAAGCAGTACTTGCGTGACAAACTTTTCGATCATCAAGCCTATATCGAAAAATACGGTGAAGACATGCCGGAAATTCGGGACTGGAAGTGGCAGTGAGGTGAAAGATAACCGGCCGCTAATATTGACCGTAAAAGTTTACCAGCGACTATCCTTGTGTATTGAAGGCGGTTTCAACAGCTAGTTGTTGAGACCGTTTTTTTTGAATCCGTCATTCTCATCATTAAATATATAAATGTATTATCCACTCAGGCGGCATGCCGATGTCATTGAGTTGAATCATAAAAGTCTCATAATTTGTCCCTTCTACAAAAAGGCTATTCTAATAAAAGCTCTTTATACTCTGCTTGGTGCTCAGTAGTCGATCTTGCTATATCTATTTAATAATTAAGGCATTGTATAAATAATTCAATATCTTTTTTTATAGGGTAAATAGGTTGTTTTTTTTTATTCTATGCTAGTATTTTTTCATACCTAAATGCGAATCAATTAGTTTTCTTGAAATAAATTGCATCTACATGGGCGTATTAATACCTGTGTACCCAACAATAAATTTATATAGTGAGATAACGAGATGAGAATCAACATGCCGGTAACAAACGTTGAACGCCAGTTAAAAGACGGCAATAGCGTGGTCTCAAAGACCAATTTGAAAGGAATTATTACCTATGTTAATCGTACCTTCGTAGAAATTAGCGGATTCGAGGAAGATGAGCTGCTCGGCTCACCTCAGAACATTGTCCGCCATCCTGATATGCCACCGGAAGCCTACGAAGACTTATGGGCAACCCTGAAGGCAGGCAAAGCCTGGAAGGGGATGGTGAAAAATCGCTGTAAGGATGGGGCCTATTACTGGGTAGAGGCAAACGCCAACCCGATTTTCGACAATGGCCGTCCTGTGGGCTACATGTCCTTGCGTACCAAGCCGACTCCTGAGCAGATTAGACGTGCGGAAGAGGTGTACCGAAAAATCCGTGAAGGCAAAGCGCGTGGTATCACCATTAAGGAAGGCCGCATTCTGCCCAGTGGCGTGTTGGGGTTATGGGATAAATTAAGAAAACCGACGGTGAAAATGCGCATGACCGGCATTATCGGTGTGCTGCTGGCTCTAATTATCGGCATCAGTTCGGTCGGCCTGCTGGGGCTGAACCAGACTAATGACTCACTGCGTACCGTCTATGAAGACCGTATGATTCCGGTTTCTAAACTCAAAGATATTGTGCAACTGACCTTGAGAAATCGCATCGCCATTATGGTTGCCGCCGATAACAACAATCCGGTCGAAGTCAGAAACGCTGTCGCTAATATTGAAAACAATATTCTGGCAATAGACAAGCTCTGGGAAGCGTACATGGGCACCTATCTCGCTCCAGAGGAGAAGATACTTGCTGACAAGTTCGTCGAAGCCAGAAAGGCCTTTGTAGGACAGGGGCTGAAAGTGGGCATAGAAAAGGTGGCCGCAGGTGATATGCAGGCAGTAAAGGCGCACATTGATAATGTCGTTAACCCACTGTATAAACCGGTGGCCGAGACCTCTGCGGAACTGGTGGCCTTACAGATGGATATCGCCAAAAACGAATACAAAAACGCAGAAGATCGTTATCAGACTATCAGGATGGAATCTATTACGGCTATCCTCCTCGGTGGTGGTTTAGCACTCTTTCTGGGATTCATGTTGATTCGTTCAGTGGTGCGTCCATTGAAGGATGTTGAAAATATCTCGATGTCCATCTCTTCGGGTAATTTGACCAGTGACATCCATGTCGATACCGATGATGAAATTGGTCGTGTATTACAGGCCATTAAGAATATCAACGGTAATTTACGCGGTATTGTTAATGATGTGCGTCTCGGCTCCGACAATATTTCCCGGACTTCCGGCAGCATCGCGGAAGGCAA
Organism: Gammaproteobacteria bacterium; assembly: GCA_032251315.1. Taxonomy (GTDB): domain Bacteria; phylum Pseudomonadota; class Gammaproteobacteria; order SZUA-229; family SZUA-229; genus LH-M37. The sequence continues at coordinate 8,846 of JAVVEE010000020.1, read as the reverse complement.
CAACGATCTTTCGCAGCGCACTCAGGAACAGGCTTCGGCACTGGAAGAGACGGCTTCCTCCATGGAGGAGATGACCTCGACCGTTAAACAGAATGCCGAGAATGCGCATCAGGCCAATCAGCTGACTGCGGGCACTCGCGAGCAGGCCGAGAAAGGGGGAGTAGTGGTCGGCAATGCAGTAAGCGCAATGAGCGAAATTAACGTCGCCAGCAAGAAGATCGCCGATATTACCAGCGTGATCAACGAAATCGCCTTCCAGACCAATCTGCTGGCATTGAATGCCGCGGTGGAAGCCGCACGCGCCGGTGACCAGGGCCGTGGCTTCGCGGTAGTGGCGGCGGAAGTGCGCAGTTTGGCGCAACGTTGCGCTACTGCAGCCAAAGAAATAGCGGTACTGATCAATGATACGGTAGAGAAAGTAGACGTCGGCTCCAAACTGGTCGATGAATCCGGTCAGACGCTGGTGACGATTGTCGAGAGTGTGACAAAAGCTTCCGGCATTGTTGCTGAAATCGCCGCCGCGAGTCAGGAACAGTCAACCGGCATTGAGCAGGTCAACAAAGCCCTGATGCAGATGGATGATGTGACGCAGCAAAACGCTTCGCTGGTTGAAGAAGCCGCAGCCGCCTCAAAATCCATGGAAGACCAGGCAGAAAGACTGGTTGAGCTGATGCGCTTCTTCAAGATGGGCAGCGAAGATGCACTTGTTGCACAGAAAGTTCGCAGCAGTAGCAGCAGTTCGAGTCCTTCCCCGCAGCGCAGAGCGCCGGCATCAGTCGGGCAATCAACCCGACCAGCGCCACGTTTAGAAACACGACAAAAAGCCAAAGCTTCCGGCGGTGGCTACAGTCACGACTCCGAGGACTGGGAAGAGTTCTAAAAAACCCACAATGAAACTCGTTCAGCTATTTTGAGCGAAACGGTGGCAAAGTTATTCAGGGTTGACCTGAATGGCTTTTTGGTGTCTGGTGCAAATTGAATTGGCAGTCAGTTAAGCTTGCTAATAGTTAAATGACTGCCAGCAGAAAGAAAATCTGCACCGTAACCATAAGGAAAAAGTGCAGGCGGGAGGCAGGGTCAGTCAAACAGCGTCAGGCTGTCTAGCGCGTTAAACATTATCGACGCCGGTCATTGGGTTTAATGGCCGCTATGCAGATGTACATCGGTGGGGCAGCACTCTTCATAGCCGGGGATACCCGGCTTCGATTCGTACCAGCCGGCGCTGCGGTTGACCCATTTGACGACCAGCAGCATCACCGGTACTTCGATGAGTACGCCCACCACGGTAGCCAGTGCTGCACCCGACTGGAAACCGAACAGGGCGATGGCGGTGGCGACCGCCAGCTCGAAGAAGTTGCTGGCACCGATCAGCGCCGAAGGTCCGGCGATGCAGTGCGGTGATTTCACCGCGCGATTGAGCAGGTAGGCCAGTCCGGAATTGAAAAACACCTGGATAAGAATCGGTACCGCCAGCAGGGCAATGATCAGCGGTTGCAGGATAATCTGCTCGCCCTGAAAGCCGAACAGCAGCACCAGTGTCGCCAGCAGTGCCAACAGCGACAGCGGATGCATGCGATTGAGCACTCGCTGTAAACGCAGATAGCCGTGCTCGCCGCGCAGCAGCCAGTGACGCCACAGATTGGCAATCACCAGCGGCACCACGATATAGACCAGCACCGACAGCAGCAGCGTGTCCCAGGGAACGGTAATGGCGGACAGCCCGAGCAGCAGAGCCACGAGGGGGGCGAAGGCGAAAATCATGATCACATCATTCAGCGCCACCTGCGAGAGGGTGAAATGCGGCTCGCCTTTGGAAAGATGGCTCCAGACAAACACCATGGCGGTGCAGGGCGCGGCAGCAAGAATGATCAACCCGGCGATGTAGGAATCAATCTGCTCAGCGGGCAGCCAGTCACGAAACAGCCAGCCGATAAACAGCCAGGCCAGCAGCGCCATGGAAAAGGGTTTGATCGCCCAGTTGACGAACAGGGTGACGCCGACGCCGCGCCAGTGCTGGGTCACGCCCTTGAGCGCACGCAGGTCTATTTTTAGCAACATGGGGATAATCATCAGCCACACCAGCACCGCTACCGGCAGATTGACTTGCGCGATTTCCACTGCGCCGATGGCCTGAAAAGCATCATTGAAAAAATGCCCCAGAGCAATGCCGACGACAATGCAGAGAAATACCCAGGCCGTCAGGTAGCGCTCGAAAAAAGCCATTTCAGCGCTGGCGGACTTTTTGGCCGTGGTTTCACACTGCGCGCTCATCGTTCTGCCTCAAGCTGTGCAATCAGCGTCCGTACGCGCCGCTTCACCTCATCGCGGGTGGCGCGAAACATCGCCATAATCTCTTCTTCTGAGCCGGTCGCTTTGGCCGGGTCTTCCAGTGGCCAGTGCTCCTTGCGCATACCGGCAGGCAGCACCGGGCAATGGTCATCTGCGTGACCGCACACCGTCACCACCACATCGGCGGCGTTGAGCATGGCCCCGGTGACTTGGGTCGACTCCTGCTCAGAAATATCCACCCCGGCTTCAGCCATCACCGCAATGGCACGCGGATTCTTGCCGTGAGACTCGATTCCGGCCGATTCGACCTCCAGCCACTCCGGCGCAAAGTGCTTCGCCCAGCCCTCGGCCATTTGTGAACGGCACGAGTTACCGGTGCAGAGAAACAGGATATTCATGGAAAACTCCTCATCTTAATGTGTTCGGAACAGGGCGGCTTCAGGCGCAGCAGGCCGCACCCGGTCGATTAGGCATCGAGGCCAGTGCGGCGCGATCCTCCGCAAAGAGCGACTCACCGGACACACCCTGAGCCGTAGCGCTCAGCACCTGCTGCACCCAGTCTGGCAGGGCATCGTGCAGCCGGTAATAAATCCACTGACCCTGACGCCGGTCATCAACCAGCCCGCCCTGACGCAACTGCGCCAGATGGCGGGAAATCATCGGCTGCGACACCCCGAGTGCATGGATCAACTCACAGACGCACAGCTCACCTTCCTGCTGGAGCAGCAAAAGCGTACGCAGTCGTAACGGATGGGTCAGGGCGGTAAAAACAGTATCAGTTGAAATAGTCATGGCGCAGAATATACGCTCAGCCATATATATGGTCAAGCATATATTAAAAACTGGTTTTAATCGCCGGTTTATGTGAAGACAACAAAATCGCACAGATTGGGTTGTGGTTATCGGACCTCAAAACTAACGCGCCACCAATCAGGCATGATTTTGGCCAAACCGCATTTGGTCTCCGGTAATTGCAATGGCAGGTGCGAGGTACAATACGATAGTCCAGTAACACTATTAGCAAATACTTCACGTCACCTGAATGGCGAGATCATTATGAAATATTTCTTAATCGGTTTAATGCTTAGCAGCTTGTCGGTGTTAACAGCCTGTTCGACGCCGCCAGTAAAAGACCCTGACTCTTTTTTATATTCCGTCCCTGCAGGTTCAAAATTTATACTAAATAAGGAAATTACGATTCCAGCAAATCTTGCGCGACGTTATTTTCAAAATGGCAGGGCCATACAAAAAAATGAGCTTAATATTTACTATCCACATTGCAGCATTTTAATGAACACACTGATGGGTTACTATTGAGTTACATGGAAAGGATACCCTTCAATCAAGACGCGCTGAGAATACATCCGTGTACGCTCGGCAGCAGTATCCCTGCTGCTGACGGTCTTGATTGAAGGGTATCCTTTCCATGCGTTTTGTTAGTATGAGCGCGTTATCAAACCAGCCGTGTTCGAAATTTATGAGGTAGAGGATCAACGTGATTATGCACAACGTCGCGTTTATGTTGCGAGCGGTTTTCTCAACAACATTGATGGCCAAACGATAGTAGGTTATGCAAGCCTGTATTACTTGCGCTCCCCCGATGATCCTGACGTGAGATCACTGGAGTGTGTTCGATGGGATGACCCTGTTCATATTCAGTTTCTGAGCATCAATGAGGTAAAAGAAGCACTGGGTGAATATTTCAGTCTGGAAATAAAAGATTGAAATCAAAAGCATTCATCGCAGCGGACGCAGAGAAAAATAAAATATTAAGTAGACCGGTTTTAACCCCAATTCCACTAGAAAGTTTTGATGCGTTCGGCGACACGAAAGGCATTGGCATAGATTGTCCAGGTATAAGGCACGCTGCCGCCGGTGGGCATGAAACTACCATCGGTAATAAACAGATTCTCCACCTCATGCGCCCGGCAGTCGACGTCCAGCACGGAGTTTTTCGGGTCGTTACCGAAACGGCAGCCACCGGCCACCAGGTTAGCGGGTGGAGAACCGCTGACACTGGAGCTGATACGTTTCGCCCCCATCTGCTTTAATACCTGCTCGGCTTTATCAGTCAGGTAACGGCCTATTTTCAGATCGTGTTCATGGTAACCGATGCGCACTTTTGCGACCGGTGTCTGCCAGCGGTCTTTGACGCTGTTATCCAGTGACACGAAACAGATATCGGTTGGCAGCCAGTCGTTAAAGACTTCGAAACGTAACGTACGGTCGGTGGTGAACCAGCTCTCCAGTTTGCGTTTCAGGGGTTTCCCCCAGAGCAGCTGATCACCATCCCATTTCAGTCTATTGGCCTTACCGGTCGGGTTGGGGTGGGAAAACAGAAATTCGACGATGCCGCCTTTAACGTGGCCAGTATCGGCTTCGAGATCATCGATGGTGTACCAGTCATCCAATGCACGGTTGACGAAAGGCCCGAGCTGTTTCAGCTGCGCCAGTTTTTCCGGGTCAAGCCCTTTGTAATCAAAGTCGCCGCTACCGGAACCTCCCGCCGAGAACAGCAGGTTTTTACCCACCTGGCCGTGGTTGTTCGCCAGTCCCTGCGGAAAAGCCGGGCCGGTGGAAGACAGTAACAGGCGCGAGGTCTCTATCGCCTGGCAGGCGACAACATAAACGCGGGCATCCAGTGTCTTCAGCTCATCCTGTGCATTGTAATACTCTACCCGGCTGATTTTACCTTTGGCATCACTGAGCAGGCGTGTGACCTTGCAGTGTGGGCGGATCTCACAATTACCGCTGGCTACTGCACGGTCGAGCAGTGCCGCCCGCGAGCTGCCCTTGGCACCCGATGAGCAGCCATAACTGCCGCAGTAACCGGAATACTCGCAGCCGCGCCGTTCCCCCTGCGGCTGAGACAGGATGGCGCGCGGTACCCGCAGACTATGGTAGCCGAGTTCATCGCAGGCCTTGTCGATCCAGCCTGAGACCCCATGTTCGGTAGTCGGCGGATAAGGAAAATCAGCTTCGCGAGGTTCGATATTCTTGTGTGGCTCAAACTTGCCGGAGACGCCGACGATGCGTTCGACCTTGTCATAATACGGCGCCAGGTCCTCGTAACTGATCGGCCAGTCGGCACGGTTGGCACCGGCAATAGCGCCGAACTCGGAGAGTTGATGAAAATCCACCGGTTTCAGCCGGTGAAAAAAACCACTCATGAAATTACTGGAGCCACCGACACAGTTGCCGTTCCAGAAATCCCAGCCCGATTCCGATGTTGGTGTTGCCGACCAGCCACTGCCGGCATCCTCATCCGGCTCTTCGATAACATGCTGTTCATTGCGCAGATCCGGCGTGTACACACTGCGCCGGCAGCATGCCAGTTCATCCTTATAAAAATCATTCTCACGAAACCACGGGCCTTTCTCCAGCACCACCACTGAAAAACCGGCTTCTGCCAGGGTCAGTGCCACTGGACCGCCGCCGGCGCCACTGCCAATGATGCAAATATCAAAATCTTTCATTTCAACAACCTTAAAAAAGTTTTATCAAGTGGTGGCCGCGGGAAACCCGGTACATGCTGTAACCAGCGCCAGCCGGCCTCACCGGTATTACCGCCATATACCGGATCAGTGAGCAGCGCCTCGACGATATATAACAGCAGAGTCGACAGCCAGTTCTCACCCGCACTGCTGGTGGCGATACGGCGTAAAACCTTCTCCGACTCCGCCTCATCAAGTTTGAGAAATGATCTGTCAAACATCTGCAAAGACATATCCTGCAGCCATGATGCACCGCGGGTGATAAATTCACGGCTCTCACTATCGAGTGTGTTATCACTGACAACAAATTTCAGATAACCCAGTGCATTGATTTCACGCGCCCCTGGCGCCTGCGCTTCACTCGGAAAAAGATGCTTCTGCACTGCATCGATGACAGGCCAGGGATCGGCTTTCTGCTTACTCGCAGACGCTTTGTTACTACCGGCTTTGTCAGCAGAAGCCGATGACGACAATGGCAACAGCGTCGCCAGGCTGCCACCGGCTGCGAGCAACAAAAAGCGGCGGCGGCTCAACAACTGTTGCCGCCACTCACCCAGACAGTCGTTTGCGCAGCCGGTTTTTATCAGCGGTCGTGGTTTACGATTCATTAATAAAGCACCCGTTAAAAATGAAATTATTTATCTGCACCGGGTTACATAACACGGCGTCAATAGGCAGCTAATACCTTCGGTGACGCTCGAAAAACGGTACAACAGAATACCTGCATTTGCAGACAGCTAAGAATAACCCAACCAACCATACTGTGTCAGTTGGCGGTTGAGAAGTAATTAACGATCAACAAATTATGGCTATATACTATTGAGTTACATGGAAAGGATACCCTTCAATCAAGACGCGCTGAGAATACATCCGTGTACGCTCGGCAGCAGCATCCCTGCTACTGACGGTCTTGATTGAAGGGTATTCTTTCCATGCGTTTTGTTAGTAAATAACCTTGAAACGCAGTAGCCGCATTGTAGAATCAATTTTGAATTTACTTGGTGAATTCGAATTAAAGCAATTCAGGTTCATTCTGAACGGCTTTTTTAGATATTATCTAGTGCCGCATTTGAGTGTCTAGCGCGCTTTCGGATATTTGAACTTTATTTATAATCATAAATAAAACTATCCGACTTTTGCGTCAGGAAGATGGATTCAGGCTGATGCCATTGAAGTGAGCAGCCGAAATCAGGCAGAGCCCTGCTTTTTTAACCCGCCACCCGCAACACCATCCCTTTCAAATAAGCGCCTTCCGGGAAACTCAAAAGCACAGGGTGATCAGCAGCTGCATGCAGTTTGTGCACGATCTGTGCATCCACGCCTGCATCCAGCGCCGCGCCGGCGATGATTTTCTGAAACAGATCGTCGCTGATGCCGCCGGAACAGGAAAAGGTGGCCAGAATTCCGCCCGGGCGTAGCAGCTTGAAACCCAGCAGGTTGATGTCCTTGTAAGCACGTGCGGCTTTTTCGGCGAAGGCGGCGGTAGGCGCAAATTTGGGCGGATCAAGCACGATGAGGTCAAACTTGCGATTCTGATCACGCAGTTTGCGCAGCGCCTCGAAAACATCCTTGTCCTGCCATTCGGCGCGGCCGGCATCGAACCCATTCAGCTCGACATTGCGCTGCGCCAGTTGCAACGCTTCTGCCGAAGAATCAATCGACAGCACGGATTGCGCGCCGCCGCGCAGCGCATACAGCGAGAAGCCGCCGGTATAACAGAAGCAGTTGAGCACCTCGCGTCCCTCGGCCAGCTCGTCCACCAGCGCACGGTTATCGCGCTGGTCGAGATAAAAACCGGTCTTCTGACCCGCGGCCACATCCACCGCAATGCGAATTCCGTTTTCGGTGATGCTTAATGTGTCGGGAAGTTGTCCGCGCAGTATTTCATTGCACCGGGGCAGACCTTCCAGTTCGCGCCCGTCAGAATCCGAGCGCTCGTAGATACACACCGGGCTGCATAATTCCTGCAACACATCCGCGATCGTCTCACGCCAGCGCTCCGTACCGGCACTGCCCAGTTGCAGCACCAGCACATCCGCATACAGGTCAACAATCAGCCCGGGCAGGGCGTCCGACTCACCATGAATCAGCCGCATACCGTTGCTGTGCTGATCCAGCTTGAGCGCCTTACGTGCGGCGATGGCAGTGGAAATTTTGCGCCGAAAAAAATCCGCATCAATTTTATCCTGCGCTTGCCACGACCACACCCGCGCGATAATTTGCGACTGTGAATTGAAAGCCGCCCAGGCCAGAAAACCGCCCTGCGCGTCACAGACCTGAACAGTGTCGCCACTCACAGCTTCACCCTCCAGCCGCTCAACAGCTCCCGAAAACACCCACGGATGACGCCGCCGCAACGATTTTTCCCGCCCCGCCTGCAAAAAAAGCCGCGCCCCGTCGAACTCGACTTTCGGCAGGGAAGGTGCAGTAGATGATCGCGACTTATGGTAATCGCGGCGACGGGCGGGGGAGGTGTGACGTTTCTGGTTCATGGGGTATTTTAATCGAAATAGTTAGCTGGGATATTTATGATATCGACACGGGGTGCACGCAAGTAATGTGCACCATGCTGCGATACATTCTATGTTAATTTTGGTCGCTTCTGATAGTTCATGTTTTATTAAAGCTCAGCATGCGGCGCAATGCCTTTCGGTTATTGCGCCGTGCGAGTTGAGAATCAACATTCTTCTGCCAGCAATCAGGGGTCGCCTGCCTGCCAGTGGCCTGGGAATACCTTGTTGATCCTCGCTTCAATCTCCAAAACCCGATAGCCTCCTAGCAGAATTTATGTTGACGTCTTGGCGCTACAGGGGTACTGAACCGTGTACTCAATTTTGTAACCCATGGCTTTGTAGCTCTTCTCACGCTTATGGAACATACGTTGGAGCATAGGTAAGGAGCAATCTACATAGTCATGAATCGTAATACGTTCCTTGCCATCTGATTCTCGATGGATGCGGCCTGCATTCTGTCATACGATTCAAATGATACTAACAAAACGCATGGAAAGGATACCCTTCAATCAAGACCGTCAGCAGCAGGGATGCTGCTGCCGAGCGTACA
>JAVVEE010000019.1:0-36968 GCA_032251315.1 Gammaproteobacteria bacterium | reverse complement strand
ATGGTGCATATTGTTATTACAAGTCAGAAATGGGCTTTTTCCGCAGACGAATATCGATAAAAAAAAATACTTTAGTCCGCAAAAAACACCGGGAACATGGAAAATATAAAAAACTTAATTGGTTTTTTTGCGTCCTTCGTGTTTTTCGCGGACTGTTTTTGTTTTCTTATTCGAGCTGCCCACCGGCATCAGGATAACTGCACAGGGTTTCACGTCAGGATATCGTTAACATTTTATTGCTTCGCAATCAGGCCGGGGTGTCGGGGTTTTCTCCGTGCAGTTTCATCAGGTATCGATCCAGTTCTGCCAGCAGGTGTTCGAGTTCACCGTTGCTGATCAGCTTGCCGTGTTCGTCATGCGCGTAGAAGGCGTCCTCATTCCGGCTGCGGGTGACGCGGGCGGTGAGTTGTTCGTCGGCTCCGCCGCGGTAGAGTTCGAAAACATCGTCGCCCTGTTCATTGTGGTCCCAGTGCCAGCGGGTGGCGCGGCCCCGAGCGATGCTGTGCCCGCCGAAACTGTCCAGTTTTTCGCGGTCTTCCAGACCGATGAAGTTTTCGGGTATGTGAATAATGTCGGCCATATTGGGGACTTCCTGGATGAGTTTTATGGGTAATAAGGGCCACTGGCGGTGGCCATCCGGGATGCTGTCGGATTCGGGATAAATTGACTACGGAAGCGTGAGAGCGGTCTAAATCTCCTACTTCCTCGCTTCAACCCTCCTAAATACGACAGCCTCCTAGTAATCAATTTTCAGTCTATCAAAAAGTGTTCGGCTAATGGGTCTGGTATTGACATTTATGGCTGTATCTAAAAGAGGGTTGCTGAGCCTGCCGGATGGCTGTGACTGACTACGAGTTGTTAATACAGATATTAATCAGATTAAATCTAAATGCGAATCGTTTGCATTTAGATTTAAAACAGGTACAATCCCTCGCATCGATCATTTATTTATGTCTGAGGAGACTGTAACGATGTTTAATAAAACTGTACTAACCCTGGCACTGGGTGCCATGTCCATTTCCAGCGCTGCTGTGGCAGTGACGGATGCCGAGTTCAAGGCCATGCAGGCGCAGCTGAATGCGATGGCTGATCAGATAGATGCTGGCACAACTCAGGGCAGCGATACCCAGGTTGGCGGATACGGCGAGATGCATTATAACAACTTGAACGACGCCAACGGTTCCCGCGAAAAGAAAATTGATTTTCACCGTTTCGTGCTGTTTGTGAATCACCAGTTCAACAGCGATATTCGCCTGTTCACTGAATTCGAGGTCGAGCATGCACTGGCGGGTAAAGGTAAGCCGGGCGAGGTTGAAATCGAGCAGGCCTATATCCAGTTCGACCTCACCGAGCGCACACAGTTAAACGCGGGTCTGTTTCTGCTGCCGGTGGGTATTCTCAATGAGACCCACGAGCCCGGCACCTTTTATGGGGTGGAGCGCAATCCGGTGGAAAAAAACATCATCCCCACCACCTGGTGGGAGGGCGGCGCCATGCTCTCGGGCCGATTTGACAGCGGTGTCAGCTATGATGTGGCGCTGCACAGCGGTCTACAGGTAGACCCCGCCACGGTCAGTCTGCGCAGCGGTCGCCAGAAAGTTGCCGAGGCAGCTGCGGATAATCTGGCCGCCAGCGCCCGGCTTAAATACACCGGCGTGGCCGGCCTTGAACTGGCGGCAACCCTGCAGATACAGGACGATATCACTCAGGACAGCAGCGATGCGGTCGATGGCGCGACGCTGCTGGAAACGCACGCTATCTGGAACACCGGCCCGGTTACCTTGAAAGCATTGTATGCCCGCTGGGACATTGATGGCACAGGGGCAGAGGCGCTCGGCAAGGATGTGCAGGACGGTGGTTTTGTTGAAGCGGGTTACAAAATTAACCCCCGCCACGGTGTATTTGTGCGCCACAACATCTGGGATAATGGCGGCACCGCCAATGATACCCAGAAAACCCAGACCGATGTCGGCTACAATTTCTGGCCGCACGAAGCGGTGGTGGTGAAGGTCGATTATCAGTCGCAGGATGCCAATGCCGGAGATGGGGATGGCATCAACATTGGCCTTGGTTATCAGTTCTAGGCTAAAGCAACAGAGCGATAAATTGAGGCGGGGCGCAGTGCGTCCCGTTTTTCAGGTATTTAGATGAAAATATTGCAGATCATGAACAGATTTATTCGAAGACTGCTGCCGGTGTTTACACTGCTTTATCTCGGCAGCGTCAACGCCGGCGGTGTCTATCAGGAACCGGAAGCCTTCATAGCGGAAGCTTTTAACGGTGCCGCGCCCGAAGTGAAAGTTTTCTGGCCGGATGCCGAGCTGAAGCAGAACATGGCGGATATTCTCGGCCACCCCTATCAGGGTCTGCGCATTCGCTACTGGATCAACGGCGAACGTAGCGCCTGGATTCTCGACGAAATCGGCAAGGACAAACCCATTACCACTGGCGTGGTGATCAATCGCAGCCATATCGAAGCGGTGCGCGTGCTGGTTTTCCGGGAAAGCCGGGGCTGGGAAGTGCGCCATCGGTTTTTCACCAAGCAGTTCGACGACGCCAGCCTGCGCGAGAATCGTCAACTGGATCGGCACATCGACAATATTTCCGGCGCCACGTTGTCGGTGAATGCGCTCACTAAAGTGGCCCGTCTGGCGCTGCACCTGCACCAGAAGGTTACCACGCAATGACGCGGCGTAAGCCCAAACGCTATGTCGCCTTTCACTGGCATCGGCGCATTGGCCTGCTCGCGCTGGTGCTGGTGGTGGTGCTTGCCGTGACCGGCATCATGCTCAATCACACCGGGCAGCTCGGGCTGGATGAGCGTTATGTGCAGTCCTCAATGGTGCTCGACTGGTACGGACTCGAGCCCGAGGGCGAGCCGCAAACATATCGGGTTAAAGGCCATAGCATCAGCCAGTGGCAGCAGTCGATATATTTTGATGGTCGCCTCATCAGCAGCAGTGAGCAAGAGCTGCGCGGCGTGGTCACAGTCGAGCCGCTGATCGTGGCCGCCTTTGAGAGCGAGCTGCTGCTGCTTTCAGAGCAGGGCGAGCTGGTGGAACGTCTGGCCACCGGCTTTGACGGGATTAGCCGGATCGGCCGCCACCACGGGCAAGCGGTGCTGGCCACCGATGCCGGCTATTACCGTGCTGACGAAAACATCATCGACTGGACAAAGATCAGCGCTGAAGGCGTCACCTGGTCCGAGCCGGTGAGCCTCAGTGAAACGGAACGCGAGGCATTGCGTCAGGCCTATCGCGGAGAAGGGCTGAGCATGGAGCGGGTGATTCTGGATCTGCACAGCGGCAGATTGTTCGGCGCTTACGGTGTCTATGTCATGGATGCCGCCGCCATCGCCCTGCTCTGGCTGGCCTTCAGTGGTCTGTGGGTGTGGTGGAAGCGTAAGGATAAGCAGAAAAAGAAACGGCACTATCGCAAGCATCATCTGGTACGCAGCAGACGGTAAAGGGAGTATTTGCAGAAGTGAGGATGCACGCCGCTGAAGTACAAAGAGATAAAAGAGGGTGGCGGTGATCAGTTAAAAGCTTTTGCAGTCACCTGAGATCGGCGTGTTGATCGCTTTCATTCCCATAGCTGAAGTGTGGCAGTTCAGGCCGGTATTACGACCATCCGTCGAGAGTGTTTTGACTTCATTCGGGATTTGTTTTTAATTAGAGGCGCGTTCTTTTTGTGCTACCTGTTCCAGTATCTGGACAGGTTGAAAACGGGGCCGGTTTCCCCTACCCGGTTCCACTTATTGCCCGCCTCTATGGTCGGGCATTTTTTTTGCCCGAAAGCCACCATATCGGTATATTTCGGCCGCTCGCTACGTTTCTGCGTAGCCTTAAGTAGGTGCGAATAAATTCGCACCTACAGGCTATTCCAGTTCCAGCCAGCCATTCAGCTTGTGAACCAGCTCGTCCAGCCCGGCCTTTTTCAGTGAGGAGAAGATCTGCACGCTGGCGTCATACCCCGCTTCTTTCAAAATCTTCCGGCTCTTGAGCAGGGTGTTCTGCTGCCCCCCCCGGTTTAGTTTGTCGGCCTTGGTGAGCAGGACGTGGGCGGACAGATTGTAATGCCGGCACCAGTCCAGCATCTGCAGGTCGAACTCCTTCAGCGGGTGGCGGATGTCCATAATAATGACCAGGCCGCGCAGGGCTTTCTGTTCCAGGTATTGCCCCATCAGGCGCTGCCATTCATTCTTCACGGCCAGCGGCACTTTGGCGAAACCGTAACCGGGCAGATCGACCAGGCGGCGTTTTTCATCCAGTGAGAAATAGTTGACCAGACGGGTGCGGCCGGGAGTTTTGCTGATTTTGGCGAGTCCCTTGTTGTCACATAAAGTGTTGATCGCGCTGGATTTGCCGGCGTTGGAGCGGCCCGCGAAAGCGACTTCGAGACTTTCGTCGGCGGGAAATTGGGAGGGCGAGGCGGCGCTGATCAGAAAACGGGCCTGTCGATAGTAGTGGTTAATGGGTTGATTGCTCATAGGGGTGCATTATGCGTGTATATGGAATAATGACAAGATAATATAAGTGTTTTGCCTCTCCACCTTTATGAAATTTTCAGCTTGGTGTAGAATCCCGCCACATTATGCCCATTGGCGGGCTGCCAGACCCGGAGTTTAGAAGTAATGAAAAGAGTAATCGTATCAAGTATGGTTTTACTGTTGTCACTGACCGGCGTGGTTCACGCAGCAGGTGACGCCGCCGCCGGTGAAGGAAAAGCCGCGGCCTGTGCCGGTTGTCACGGTGTGGACGGTAACAGCATGGTGCCAACCTTCCCCAATCTGGCAGGCCAGAGCGAGCAGTATATCGCCAAGCAGATCGCTGATTTCAAAGCCGGCAGCACACGCACCGATGCAACCATGAGTGGCATGGCGATGATGCTGGCTACCGAGCAGGATGCGCTGGACGTGGGCGCTTTTTATGCCACGCAGACGCTGAACAGCACCGCGCCGGCGGATCAAAGCAAGCTGGAGCTGGGTCGTGAAGTGTACAAGGGCGGCAATCTGACAGCGGGCGTTCCGGCCTGTCAGGGTTGTCATGGTCCTACCGGCAAGGGCAATCCGGCGGCGGGTTATCCTCAGCTGGGCGGCCAGTTTGTAGAGTACACCACCAAGCAGCTGCTTGCTTTTAAAAGCGGCGTGAGAAGTAATGACGACAAAGCAGTGATGCGCAATGCCGTGGCGGCAATGACCGACGCTGAAATCGAAGCTGTCGCACACTACATTGCCAGCCTGAAATAATCGATTCCGGTTTAGAATTAGCAGGCTGAAAAAGAGGATGGCGTGGCCGTCCTTTTTTTTGTCCGAAGGGTTTTAAGCTGCATTAGGCGTGACAGCGTGCAGCGGATACAATATGACGAAATTTTGAACTGAAGACTGATGATGGTTGAAGCCGATTCCGCACACACACTACCGTTACTAGAGACACGCCGACTGGAATGCGTGCGGGATGATCGTCTGCTCTTCAGCGACCTATCATTCACCCTGGCCGAGGGTGAAATATTGCAGATTGAGGGTGCCAACGGCAGCGGCAAGACCAGTCTGTTGCGCATTCTTTGCGGTCTGCGTCTCGCCGATGCCGGTCAGGTGCTGTGGCGCGGCGAAGAGGTCAGCGCGGTGCGCGAAGACTACTACACCAACATGATTTATATCGGCCATCTGCCCTGCATCAAGGGTGACCTGACCACGCTGGAAAATATCCGCGCCCTGCTCGATACCCGCTCACAGTCGGCGCCGCTGGACGAGATTGAGCAGGCCCTGGCGCTGGTGGGGCTGGCCGGTTTTGATGACGTCACCAGCAAGGCACTGTCATCGGGGCAGCGCCGCCGTATCCTGCTGGCCTTTCTGCTGCTGGCCAAGGCGCGGCTGTGGATACTCGATGAGCCGCTGACCGCGCTCGATGTGGAGGGCGTGGCGCTGGTAGAGACCATGCTGCTGGAGCATCGCCTCGCCGGAGGCAGCGCCATATTCACCACCCATCACGGCATGCAGCTGCCCTGTGCGATGAGCACGGTGACGCTGGGCAGGGCAGGAAAGCAATCATGTTAAAAGCCTTTAGCCATCTGCTGGCGAGAGATCTGCGTCTGGCCTTCCGCTCGCGCCACGAGCTGGCCAATCCGCTGATCTTTTTTGTGCTGGTGGTGAGTCTGTTCCCGCTGGCGGTGGCGCCGAGCGCCGAGCTGCTACAGGTGATGGCGCCGGGTGTAATCTGGGTATCGGCGCTGCTGTCGGTGCTGCTGTCGCTGGATCGGCTGTTCAAGCAGGATTACGAGGATGGCTCGCTGGATCAGCTGATGCTGAGTCCGAATCCGCTGGTGATTCTGGTGCTGGCGAAAGTCTGCGCGCACTGGCTACTGACCGGGCTGCCGCTGGTCCTGGTCGCGCCGCTGCTGGGCATGTTTTTGTATGTGCCCGATGAGGCCATCGGCGTGCTGATGCTGAGTCTGCTGCTGGGTACGCCGGTGTTAAGTCTGGTGGGGGCCATCGGCGTTTCGTTGACGGTGGCAGTGAACCGCGGCGGTGTTTTGTTGTCATTAATTGTCCTGCCGTTGTATATTCCCGTACTTATCTTTGGGGCAAATGCGGTTGACGTGGCCAGTGACGGCTTGAGTGTGCGCGGCCAGTTACTGTTTTTAGGTGCGGTACTGGCACTGGCGCTATCGCTGGCACCGTTGGCCACCGCCGTGGCTCTGCGCATCACCGCCTCAAGATAGGGTTACGGTGCGTTAATATGATGAATTTAAAAGGTGTTTGGATTTATGATTAAAAAAATATGGGCGTGGATACAGCGGTTCTCGTCACCCAAGCACTTTTATGCGATTTCCGGAAAACTGATTCCCTGGTTTGCTGTCCCCGCCTTTCTGCTGGGCATCTACGGCCTGTACATGGGGCTGTTCGTGGCACCGACCGATTATCAGCAGGGTGAAAGTTATCGCATCATTTTCATCCACGTGCCCGCGGCATGGATGTCGATGTTCATCTATATAGTCATGGCCATCTCCGCCGCCATCGGCCTGATCTGGCAGATTAAGCTGGCGGATATGATCGCCGCCGCCAGTGCGCCCATCGGGGCCTGGTTTACCTTTCTGGCGCTGGTCACCGGCTCGCTCTGGGGCAAACCGATGTGGGGCGCCTACTGGGTCTGGGATGCGCGCCTGACCTCCGAGTTAATCCTGCTGTTTTTATATTTTGGCTATATGGCGTTGCAGTCTTCGATTGAAGATCAGCGCACCGCCGACAAGGCCAGCGGCCTGCTGGTGATCGTTGGCGTGGTCAATATCCCGATTATTCATTATTCGGTGGAGTGGTGGAATACGCTGCATCAGGGCGCAACGGTGGCCAAGTTTGACAAGCCGTCCATGCACATTGATATGTTGATTCCATTACTGGTGATGGCGCTGGCCGCCAAGCTTTTTTATGCGGCGATTGTGCTGATGCGCGCCAGAAATGAGGTGCTGTATCGGGAACGCAATCGTCAATGGGTACGAGACTTGGTAAAAAAATTATGAATGGTTCGGAATTTAGCTGGTCAGAGTTTTTTGACATGGGCGGATATGCAGTATTTGTCTGGACATCGTACGGCCTGGCACTAGGGATCGTGCTGGTGAATATTGTATCACCACTGATAGAACGTAAGCGGGTCGTGAAGCGGGTAAAACGGGCCATCGCTCGTGACCGCCACGCCAGTCAAGCCAATAACAGTCAGACGGGTTAAAAATAATGAGTATGAACAAACGCAGTAAAAGAAAATTGCTGGTGGTGATGGTGCTGCTGGGCATGGCGCTGGCAAGCGTACTGGCACTAACCGCATTCGAAGAGAATCTGCTGTATTTTTACAGCCCCACCATGGTAAAAAATGGCGAGGCCCCGGGCGAGCGTAGTTTCCGGGTCGGCGGCCTGGTGGTGGCCGGCAGTGTCGTGCGCGCCACGGACAGCCTGCTGGTTAAGTTTGATATCACCGACAATGCGGAAAGCATGAGCGTGGAATACCGCGGCATCCTGCCGGATCTGTTCCGCGAAGGGCAGGGCATTGTCGCCATGGGCGCCTTTAACGAAAAGAACATTTTTGTGGCCGATGAAGTACTGGCCAAACACGATGAAAACTATATGCCACCCGAAGTGGCTGATGCGCTAAAAGCGGCGGAGCAGCAATGATTCCTGAACTCGGTTTATTCGCCCTGATTATCGCCTTTGGTATTTCACTGGTACTGAGCGCGGTGCCGTTAATCGGCGCGGCGCGCAACGATGCCACCCTGATGGCGTTGGCCAGACCGGCAGCCTGGGCGCAGCTGACATTCGTCAGTATCTCCTATGCAGCGCTGACCTACGCGTTTGTGGTTCACGACTTCTCGGTGCTGTATGTCTCCCAGCATTCCAATCTGGTGCAGCCACTGATGTACCGAATTTCCGGCGTCTGGGGCTCACACGAAGGCTCAATGCTGCTGTGGACGCTGATTCTCGCGCTGTGGACCGCCGCCGTCGCGCTGTTCAGTCGAGGCCTGCCGGATGTGTTGCTGGCGCGGGTGCTGGCGGTGATGGGTATGATCAGCGCCGGCTTTTTCGCCTTCCTGCTATGGACCTCCAACCCCTTCGAACGAATTTTCCCGGTACCGGCGGACGGTAATGCCCTGAACCCGCTGCTGCAGGATCCCGGTCTGGCGATACACCCGCCCATGCTGTACATGGGTTATGTCGGCTTTTCGGTGGCCTTCGCCTTTGCGGTTGCCGCCCTGCTGGGCGGCAAGCTGGATGCCACCTGGGCACGCTGGTCGCGACCCTGGACCACCGTCGCCTGGAGCTTTCTGACTTTCGGCATCGCACTCGGCAGCTGGTGGGCCTATAACGAGCTGGGCTGGGGCGGATGGTGGTTCTGGGATCCGGTCGAAAACGCCTCCTTCATGCCCTGGCTGGTGGGCACCGCGCTGATCCACTCTCTGGCCAGCACAGAAAAACGCGGCGTGTTCAAGAGCTGGACGGTGCTGCTGGCGATCCTCGCCTTCTCCATGAGCCTGCTGGGCGCCTTCATTGTGCGTTCGGGGGTGCTGGTGTCGGTGCATGCCTTCGCCACCGACCCCGCGCGCGGCGTGTTCATCCTTATTTTCCTCTGCGTGGCCGTGGGCGGTTCACTGGCGCTGTACGCCTGGCGCTCGGGAACGGTGACCTCCACCGGCCGCTTCAGCTGGTTTTCAAGGGAAACCGCGCTGCTGCTGAACAATATTATCCTGCTGACTGCGGCGGCCGCAGTCTTTGTCGGCACCATGTATCCGTTGCTGGTGGATGCGCTGGGCATCGGCAAGATCTCGGTCGGGCGGCCCTATTTCGACACCATGTTCACTCTCGTGGCGATACCGCTGATACTGCTGCTGGGTATCGGTCCGGCGATGCGCTGGAAAAAGGACAGCGCACAGCGGTTAAAGAAAGAGCTCTCCATCATTTTTGCAATTTCACTCTCAGTGGGCATCATCCTGCCGTTTGTGATCGATGGCGTGCTGAATATCCCGGCTGGTCTGGGGCTGGCCGGGGCGCTGTGGATCGCGATTACCACTTTGCAGATTCTCTATAAGCGCATAAAAACCGGCGCGCGCCTGCCGCTGTCATTTACCGGCATGATTATGGCGCATCTGGGCATGGCCATGTTCGTCGCCGGGGTCACCATGGTGATGACCTACAGCGAGGAAAAAGATGTCAGGCTGGAGTACGGCTCGAGTTATGAGTTATCCGGTTATGATTTCAAGTTTATCGGGGTGAAAAAGGTGGCGGGTCCGAACTTCAGCGGCGATGAAGGCCATCTGGAAGTGCATGACGGGGACAAAAAAATCGCCGATCTGTACCCGCAGAAGCGCCTCTATACCACCAGGAGCAGCCCCATGCCGATGACCGAATCTTCGGTGGATACTCTGCTGTCACGGGATTTGTACGTGGCCATGGGCGAGCCGGTGGGCGAGGATGCCTGGAGTCTGCGCCTGTATTACAAGTCGATGATCGCCTGGATCTGGATGGGCTGTCTGTTTATGACATTCGGCGGCCTGCTGGCCGTCAGTGATCGACGTTATCGTCAGAAGCGATTATCCGGAAGCGAGACAGCGTAGGCAGACTTTGATGACAGAAAAAAAACAGACTGATAAATCAATATTGCGGCGCTTTATGCCGCTGATTATTTTCGCCCTGCTGGTGGTTATGCTGGGGGTGGGCCTGACCCTGAATCCCCGGTTGGTGCCCTCGCCCCTGATTGGCAAGCCGGCACCCGTGTTTGAGCTGCCGCTGCTCAGCGGCGAAGGCGTGTTCAGCAATGAAGATTTGAAAGGCCAGCTGACCCTGGTGAATGTCTGGGCGAGCTGGTGTTATGCCTGCCGACAGGAGCATGAGGTGGTTAAGCAGCTGGCCCGTTCCGGCCTGCGCGTAGTGGGTTTGAATTACAAGGATGAAAAACAGGACGCCCGGGCCTGGCTGGCTCAACTGGGCAACCCCTATCAGGTGGTGTTTGCTGATGAGAGTGGCCGGGCGGCGATCGACTGGGGCGTGTACGGCGCGCCGGAAACCTTTGTGGTGGATGCGCAGGGCATCATTCGACACAAGGTGATCGGGCCGGTGTCCGATCAGAAAAATTATGATGGGCTGATGGCAGCGATCAGCAAAATAAAGGACGGCAAGTTATGAGAGTTTTACTCGCAGCAGTTGTTCTGCTCTTTCAGCTGAGCGCATCGGCAGCACCGATGGAGTCTTACGAGTTTGAATCTGAAGCGCAGGAAAAAACCTTTCAGAGCCTGAATGAGGAGCTGCGCTGTCTGGTTTGTCAGAATCAGTCGATTGCGGAATCCAATGCCGATCTGGCCAACGACTTACGCGCCGAAATACATAAGCTGCTGCTGGCGGGAAACAATGAAGCGGAAATTAAAGCATTCATGGTCGATCGCTACGGTGACTATGTTTTGTACGATCCACCCTTTAAGCCGCTGACCTGGCTGCTGTGGATTGGACCGGTGGTGATATTTTTAATTGGACTGTTCTATGCCCGTGGCTTTATCGCCCGGCAGAATTCGTCAGCCACACCTGTCGAACTGTCGGACGAAGAGAACGAACGGTTGAGAGAATTGCAGTCGGAACTGAATGTTTCTGAGCGGGAGACAAGCGGAGAAAAAAACATGAAGAGAGGTAAGCGCTCATGAATATTTCATTTTGGGGCGGATCGGTGGTATTGCTGCTGATCGCCGTAGTGATGGTGATCTTCCCCCTGCTCCGGGTTCGCAAAAGTCGTTCGTTGGCCTATAAAACCAGCAACATTCAGCTGCATGAGGAAAAAATTAAAGAGCTGGACATCGATTTGCAAGAAGACCGCATCGATCAGGAGGCCTATAAGCTGGCCCGCCAGGAACTGGATCGGGAATTGCTCGGAGACACGCCGATAGAGAGCAAGGTCTCTGCCGCTAAACATTATACACCGGCCCCCAAAAAGCGCCCGGTTGTGGCGCTGGTGATTGCGGTGTTATTACCGGCATTAAGCCTGCTGGTGTATGACCGGCTGGGCATGAACGCCAGTACCGCGCCGGAAACAGCGGCAGAGAATAAAGCATTACCTTCAGTGGAAGAAATGGTGCTGGAGCTGGAACAGTATCTACAGGTCAATCCCGGCGAGTTACAGGACTGGGTGATGCTGGGGCGGGCCTATAAACACTCGGGGCGTTATGGCGAAGCGGTCAATGCATTTTCAACCGCGAGTAGCATCGAGCAGAATCCGCAGGTGATGCTGGAGCATGCCGAGGCCATCGCACTGGCCAATGGCGAGAAATTTAACGAGGAGTCACATGCGCTTATTCTTAAGGCTCTGGAAATAGAGCCCTATAATGGCAATGCTCTGTGGTTTGCCGGTGTCGCCGAATATCAGTTTGGGAACTATCGCCAGAGTATCGAATACCTGATGCTGCTGTCAGAAGCCGCCGTTGAGGATCCTGAAGTTGATCGCTCTATCAGAATATATATAGAGAAGGCCCGCGAGCAGCTAATCGCTGCCGGTGAAACCGTGGCCGGCATGGAGGAGCTGCTGCCGCCACGGCAGTCGGTACCCGCCGAAAATTCCATAAGCCTGCAGGTGAGTGTGGAGGTGAGCGAAGAGGCGCGGAAGAATTTTGCTGCTGATGCGGTCGTATTTATTTATGCCAAAGCCCAGCAGGGGCCGAAGATGCCGCTGGCGGCGCAACGCCTGCGACTGTCTGACCTGCCTGCAAGCGTCGTGCTGGATGAGAGCATGGGCATGGTGGAGGGCATGAATTTGAGCGCCTTCAATCAGGTGGTTGTCTCGGCACGGTTGAGCAGATCGGGCGGCGCCATTGCAGAGAGTGGCGACTACATCGGTGAGATGACCGTTGATGACGTGGCTGCGACTGGCAATGTGACTATCCGCATTGATCGCCGTGTGCCCTGAAAAAGAAATAAGAGTAATAAAATATAAATTGACGAGTATGGAGTGGCATTACATGTTTAAAAAATTATCTTATATCGGATTACTGCTGTTTCTGGCCATGGGCCTGGTCACTGGTCCGGCCCGAGCCGAAAGCTACAAAGAGGGCGTGGAGTATCTGCGCATCGCTGAGCAGCCTACCGAATCGGTCGACAAGGTCGAGGTGCTGGAATTCTTCTGGTACGGCTGTCCGCACTGTTATCAGTTTGAGCCGATATTGGAAGCATGGAAGAAAACCGCGCCTGCACATGTTGAATTTATTCGTGTACCGGCGGTATTCCGCCCGGAGTGGAAGGTCCATGCCCGCACCTATTACGCACTGCAGGCGATGGGGCTGGGTGAGAAATATCACGGCGCTATTTTTGACGCCATTCACAAAGACAAAAATGATCTCTATAGCGAAGCTGCGATGACGGAGTTTCTGGCTTCCAACGGTGTGAACAAGGATGATTTCAAGGCGGCCTACGATTCCTTCTCCATTGATGGGCAGCTGCGCAAGGCGATTCAGAAAGTGCAGGGTTATGGCATCAAGGGCGTGCCCGCGATCGGCGTCAATGGCAAATACCTGGTCTCGGGATCAAGCGCGGGCAGTTACGAGAACATGCTCAGAATCGTCGATTATCTGATCAAGAAGGAAGCGGCCGCTATAAAATAGCGCGGCTGAGGGATGGCGGGCCGATGCCGCTGCTGCTCGCACGGGCAGGTTACGACGATACGCGCAGCAGCAGCGTGCCCGCCTGACTCCCGGGCGGGCTACTGCTGCGCTCAGCCTCATAGCAGTAGCCGCTGCTGGAAAGCCCTCGTTAATTCCCTTATAAATTTCAAGATAACAATTGCAAGCCGGCATTATCTCGGCTATCTTTATCCAACAAAATTATTATTGCTAATCAGGCATGGAGAGAAATCGATGAAATTACGAAACAGTCTATTTGTAGCGAGCGGAGTGGCGTTGTCATTCATGCTGAGCGCCTGCGGTTCAGAAGTTAAACAGGCGGCACTGGAGTGCGCTTTCCCGGATGCCCCTAATACAGCGGCACCGGGCTGGGTCTGTGATCAGCCGGTGGAAGGCGTGGAAGTCTCAGCGATTGGCTCTGCCGAGAAATCAGCAGCCGGCGCAGGCTTTACCAAAAACATGGCTGTGACCGATGCGCGCGTACAAATGGCGCAGTCGATGAAAGTGCATGTGCAGAACATGGTCAAGCAATATGTAGAAGCTACCGGTGCTGCCAGCAGCGAGACGGTAGACAAGGTGAATACTTCAGTGACCAAGCAGATTACCGACGAGACTCTGGTCGGCACCAAGCCTTTCAGATCAATCGTAAGCCCCAATGGCGTGATGTATGTCCTGGTGGGAATGGATGGCAACATGGCCGCTAAAGCTACCGAAGAAGCTTTGCGTACCAGCATGAATAACGACCGTGCTTTGTGGCAGCAGTTTAAAGCCCAGAAGGGTCAGGATGAACTGGCAGCGTCGATTGCAGCAGGCAGACAATAACACTTCGAGTCTTTCGAACAGGGTTGTCAGCAAAACCGGTACTGGATTCGATTCAGGCACCGGTTTTTTTATGCACAAATTTAAGGGTTGAAAAATGTACAGTCTGAACAGGTGTCTGGGATTTTTGAGTAGCGTGGCCTGGGTTGTGGCGATAAGCCAGCCCACCTACGCAAACGATGATTTTGCCGTGTGGAAGCAGCAGCATCAGGACTCTTTTCAGGAATACAAAGATAAAAGAGACAGGGAATTTACCGCGTTTCTGAAAACTCAGTGGAAGGAGATGAATCTTCTGAAGGGAGTCGAGCTTGATCCGGAACCCAAGCCGGCGGTGATGCCAGTGGCCGTAATCCCTCCGGAGAGTCCTGAGCCGGTGATAACCGCACCGACCCTGCCCGTAGTCAAACCGGAAGCGGTGAAAGAGATACCGCTACCTGCACCGGTCGCATCTCCCGCACCGGAGGCTCAGCGCAAAGGCAGGAGGCTAGTGATAAATTATCTGGGTATTCGCCAAACTTTTTATTATGATGCCAAATTTAAGGCTGGTCTGAGTCCGCGCATGGACGGCAAGGCCATCAGTGATTTCTGGTCGGCATTGAGCCTGGCCGATTATGAACATCTGATCGGTCAGGTAAATGAAATATCCAGCGCGATGCGGCTTAACGACTGGGCGCATGCTTTACTGGTGTATGAAATTTCAACAGCGCTCTATCCAGCTTCCGAAAGTAGTCGATCATTGTTTACCTGGTTTATGCTGGCGAAAGACGGTTACCAGTCGCGCATTGCCTACAATAATCGTGAAGCATTTTTGCTCATCCCCTCGCAGCAGCCGCTGTATGCCGTGCCCTATTTCACCTTCGAGCAGCGGCGCTATTATGCGTTGAGCTTTGACGGCAGGGAGAAGAAACTGGGTCAGGTGTACACCTATGACGGCAATTACCCCGGTGCTGATAAGGCGTTGAATATGCAGATGAGTAATGAGGTCTTGATGGCAGGTACAAGCGCCTATCGGGATCTATCCTTCGAGTTTGAGGGGCGGCGTTACGCAATCCGTACCGCGTATGAAAACGAGCGCATCCGTTTTATGGAAACCTATCCACAGCTTGGTCTGGAATGGTATTTCAAAACCAGGGTAAACGCCCGCGCTTCCATGCCTTTGCAGCAGCAGCTGAGTGACTACATGAAGGACATGGATGAGCAGACCGCGGTCAATTTCTTGCTGAGATTCGTACAGACCTCCTTGCGTTATAAGACAGATGAAGATCAGTTCGGCAGGGAGAACTATCTACTGCCTGAAGAGACGCTGTACTATCCCTATTCAGACTGTGAGGATCGTTCCATCCTGTTTGCCTGGCTGGTGCGGAGTCTTTTGGGCATGGAGGTGATTGTTCTGGATTACCCCGGGCATGTGGCCACGGCAGTGCTGTTTAAAGGCAGCATCCCGGGCGACTCAATTGCGCACAATGGCCATCGTTACATAGTGGCTGATCCCACCTACATTAATGCCTCTGCCGGCATGACCATGCCGGCGTTTAAAAATAAAAAGGCCGAGGTGATCGAAATACGCTAATCTTGGACAGATGCCCGTTGGAATGATAATAGTAGCCTCCCAGCAGTTTTGTATTTTTACAGGATACTTTTAAATAATCTAATGTCACCGATGTTTTTCAAAAGTGTTTCTTATGCCGTGCTAATTGCGCTGACGTTTATGGCAGGTGAAAAAAAACTTCTGGCTGAAGAGGTCGGTGCAGAGCCTGAAGCAGAGGAGATCAGGGAAGAAAGGAAGCCTAATATTTGCGATAGTCTAGAAGGCGAGGGTGAAGGCTGGATTGACGATGTGCATACCTATCTGAGTGTAGAGTTTTGCAAGCCTGCGGTCTGGTTCGACTCATTTTTTGCCGATAAACGCATTTATGAGGAAGGGCGCGCCGGCACCCATCTGCGCTGGACAAATGATTATGTTTTAACCGAAGGCGGAAGCTGGGCCTACACCTCCGACGTACATGCCAGTTTCGAGTTGCCCAAAGCCAAAAACAAGCTCCACATTATTTATGAGGGTGAGGAGGACGACCGCCTGCGGGATGTTGCGCCAGTGCAACAGGAGCCGGCCAAGAAAGATCTGGGGCTGCTGTATGCGATAACGCAATCGGAGCAGGCGAATTTCAGTATCCGACTGAAACTGTCCCCCAGCATCGTTTTACGTTATCGCTATACCTGGCCGGTTACAGATACCTTTACCACCCGTTTCACGCAGGAATTGTATCGCCGCGACAACCTTGATGGCAGAATTTCAAGAATCGATTTTGAAAAAAGAATTTCGAAAGCTTTATATCTGCGACAAAGTAACTCGGTAATGCATTCAGAAGGCTTTGAAGGTGAGCAGCGGGATAGCAGCCTGGTGCTGTATCAATATTTAACCGAAAAGAGCGCGCTTTCCTACGAGAGCAGTACGACCATGCTGACATATCCGGAATCCTATATAAAAGCCTCACGACTGGGCGTGCGTTACCGGCGGAATTTTTACCGGAAATGGTTGTTCTATGAAATAGCCCCGGCCAAAAACTGGAACCGGCCACTGCCTACCGATGAGCGTGAACAGTCCTGGGAGATCCTGTTTCGGCTGGAAGTGAATTTTATAAATATATAAAGATATTAAAAATATCATGTGTTTTAAATGCGTTGACTGCGGAGACCCGGAGAAAATCATATAAGTCGGGACAGCCCCTCCTTCAGGTCAATGCGGGGGCTCCAATTCAGCAGTATCCGGGCTTTATCAATATTCGCATAAGAGTGTTTAATATCGCCCTGACGTGCCTCTTCATAGCAGGCGTTAAACTCTACCTCGTAAAGCTCGCATAATGTTTTCAGCAGGCGGTTCAGGCTGATTTTATTGGCGCAGGCAATGTTGAAAAACTGCCCGGCACACCCCTTTTCCGTGACAGCTCTCATGTTGGCTTCGACTACATCGCTGACAAAGACAAAATCACGCGTCTGTTCGCCGTCGCCATAGATGGTGGGCATTTCGTTGTGGCTGAGTTTGTTGGTGAAAATAGAAATGACCCCTGAGTAGGGCGAGGACGGATCCTGTCGTGGTCCATAGACGTTGAAGTATCTCAGACAAACGGTCTCCAGCCCATATAACCGACTATACATGCCGCAGGCGGATTCAGAGGCCAGCTTGTCGACGGCATAGGGCGACAGGGTGACAGGGCGCATGGTCTCCAGCTTGGGCAGAGTGGGCTCGTCGCCATAGAGCGCCGCGCTGGAGGCAAAGACAAAACGCTTTACCTTATGCTTTCTCGCCGCCTCCAGTAAGTGCAATGTTCCCAGATAATTGATCAGGCTGCTGCCGACAGGGTCGTTGACGGTTCTGGGCACTGAGGCCACCGCGGCTTTATGGAAAACCCAGTCGACACCGGGCATGCAGTGCTTGACGGTATCATAATTGCTGATGTCGCCTTCGATGATGGTTAGTGCATTATGAGTGGGCAGATTGTGTCGATGCCCGGTCGAAAAGTCATCCAGAACAATAACACGATGACCATCGTTTAATAAGCGTTCGACAATGTGTGAGCCTATAAAACCGGCGCCACCTGTAACTAAAGTTTTCATCATTGTGTCCCTTAACGACAGCATATTTAAAACGACATTTTTAGCGGAAGGATGTCGTTTAAGGCGTTTTGTTAATAAGCAGGTTCTGATGTCCTCTGTCGCCTGTCCAAATTAGAGCGAGTGGTGTCGTAATCATAAACAAGGCTGAACAGGATGCTTGTTTCACTGTAGGACATGGCAGAGTTGGTGCTATCGACCTCGTAATATTGAAGGTCTGCAGTAGCCAGTAACCTGCGCGAAAAACGATAATTGATGTTCCAGCCAAAGCTGTATTGATTATCCTGTCGCCCGGTATCGGTCAAATCAATCCGGGCATAAGACGCATTAACGCCTGTGGAAACGATAGAAGAAAGCGGAAAAATAAATTCCATGCCGGCCTCCTGTGTATTCTGATCTAATAATGCAAAATCATAGACTTGCTTGCGCGCTTCAAGCCAGAGGTTAGTGCTTAAAGCGGCATCATTTTTCAGGTAGGCGAATCTAACAACATTGTTGCGCAGAACATCCGAAGATATCTGCTCATTTGAAAAGCCGCCATCGTCCGCATTTAATGCGGAGCTGAGCAGGGCATCATTGGAATCTGTTAACTCTGATGCGATGTAGGCGCGCAGATCTGAGTCTGGTGTAATGCCATACGTCCACCGCATATTGCCGGTTAGACCATGTACATTTTCACTGCCATCACGCTCAACATGGGTCGTGCCCAGGTTTGCCCTGTAACTGTAATCCGGACGTGTAGTGGCAATTGTCAGGTGGATATGCCTGAAGGTGTTATCTGTTATTAGCGGATCCAGATAATCGACAGCATTGATACCGCCATGAAAACCCACATCCAATGTTTTGGCGAGCTGATAAGTCCAGATGACATCAAGTGAATTTTGCCGATTGTCTATGTCTTCTTTTTCATAATAAAAATCCCGGTATTGCGGGTTAAGTGTCAGCAGCTGCCGATCTGATGGTCGGAAATAAATGCTGGGCCCGAACACGAACACGTTGGAATCCTGAATATTATTGGGTGTGTTCGGTGAAAATGCGTCGATCGGTTGCTGGCTAAAAAAATCCTGTATTTGCCAGTCGAGTCGATCTCTCAGCATCTCCCATCCGGCCGTGGCATTGAGGTTAAAGTACCGCTGATTAGTGAAAGTGTCATGGGTGTAATTGATGTATTGTAAAGAGGTGTCGGCCTCTAGCTGTAGAGAACCACTTGCTGCATCAACACGGGCACCAACGCTGCTGATTATAAGCAAGTCACTCTTCTCGTTATCTGGACTATTTGTCGAGTTATTGGTGAATTGCATGGCAAGACCGGCATTGGGTTTTATGCCCATGGCCTGTGCAGTAAAGCTGCTGGAAATTACTCCGGCAAAAAAAACCAGGGCGTAAAAGCTTGTTTTAATGCAGTACACGTATGGTTTCTCCTGATGCCGATTATAAAATCAGGCTTGTCAAAAACCGCGTTCAGGTACAGTGATGATGTCGCCTGGCATAAGCATGACGTTTGTGGTCATGTCCCCGTTTTTCATTATGTCCTTAAGACGAATGTCGTAAGTTTCGGCGCCTGTTTTAGTGCGCCGGTGCAGCTTGGTGTTATTGCTGTCGGCGTATAAATCCACACTGCCTGCTTCCAGTACCGCATCGAGTACGGTCATACCCTGATGATAAGTGAGAGAAATGTTTTTTGTTACCGATCCGGTAACACGAATGCGTGAAAGAAATGCATGGCCCTGCAGGCTGGTGAGAATAACCGTCACATTGGGCGCTTTTATATAAGAAGATAGTCGCCGTTTGATAATCGTCGCCAGCTGCTCAGGCGTCAAACCTGCAGCCATAACATCGCCGACCAGAGGCATAGATATTTTCCCATCGGGTCGTATGGGTTCTGTGAGTGATAAATCAGGGTTCTTCCAGACGCTGATATGGATCTCGTCACCCACGGCCATTTTATAGGACTCAACCAGTATGCTTGGGGATAGAGAAGTACCCGATATGGGCTGTGGAGGCAGGTTGTTTTTTTGTAGTGAGCAACCAGTTGAGCTAAATGCCAGACTAAGAAATACTAAATAAATCAGGGAAACTTGATATGCTTTCATTTTTTATGAAATTCCTATGGTGCAATTTATCTCGCAATTAAAATCGTATCATAGTCGTGCACAGTGTTTCACATGATCAAAATGATGAAATGATTCCTCGAATTTTTGCAATATCGGCATCGGTCAGCTGTAAATGCGTGGGCAGTGTAATTATTTTTTTTGAAAATTTACTGGCAGCAGGAAATGAACCCTGTGCAAATAAGAGTGCTGCTAGTGCAGGCATTTCCGGCAGGGGCTTCGGATACATCAATGACGCGCCCAGCCCATGTTGCTGTAGACGTGCATAAAGCAAGTCACGCCGCTCTGGCTCGACCAGTAAAGGGTAGCGTAGCAGTCGTCGGTGCCGTGAAATGTTACAGGCTCGGGGTAGATCAATGATGCCCGCCTGCTCAAGATCACATTTATCAAGAGCCACGGCCAGTTTTTCCTGCACGTGCATCATGGCAGCCTGATAGGCTTTTATATTTGCCGGCAACATGGATAACCTTATCCGGTCGATTGCTTGCAGTGAACTTAGAGGGTGATAACGTGTCTCACCCAGATGAAGAAAAGGCAGGCTCTGCGGTAGCCAGAACAGTTTTGGCCTGATCATCCAGTTATATAGCCGGGCTTTTAAGCGGAATGCAGTCTGCTCTTGCAAATTGACCTTGCACTGTGCCGTGCCGACAGGTAGCAGCCTGAGAAATTCATTACATTTTAAATTGCTTTTATTAAACAGCACGGCCCCTCCGCCCAGTAAGCTCACTGGTTTTCCCCGGCCAAAACTGAGTACGATAAGATCGCCCTGCCAGAAGTTTTTTTCAGTATGACCAGGGAACGCCTGTGCACTGTCTTCTATCAGCAAAGTGTCGGCCTGTGCTGCCAGCGAACGCAACGCCTGTCGCTGTTCCAGAATGCCGAAAAGATTAACCGCGATAATCGCCACGGTATTTGTAGTTATTTTTTCGGCTAATTGCTCAAGGTTCATCCATGGCCGATCGTTTTCAATATCAACGAGTACCACCGCGGCACCTGCAAAAAGAGCGGCACTGATCAGGTCCGGGCAGCCGTAGGCAGGGAGAATGACTTCAGGCCTGTCGACAGCTTTCAGTCGAATTGCAGCGATAATGGCCGCAGCCAGCGCGCCAGTTCCCGAAGCGTAATAATGCGCGTGATAGCTGTCAGGAAAAATCTGAAGCAAATCGTCAGCTGGTTCAGTGGCTGATAGTTGAATGAAATTGCCGACAGGGGGAAGTTGATAAAGCATTTATCGTTGAGAAGGCGTCCACACCGTCATGCGCCTGCCTGTTAAAAACATCAATGTGGCCTGAGCCAGTGCCAAATTGGTCTGTACGAAAAAAAAAATTATCCTGACAATCATATTTTCACGAATAAATAAAGACAGCCATCCTGCCAACGCCAGAGAATAAAAAGCCAGCTGCGCGATCAGCGCCAGAAAATAGATAAGCCCCTGACCCTGTTGCAGGATAGTGATGATGGCGAGAGCCAGCATAAACCAGGGCACGCCCCAGCGCATGAGCTTGTGGCTCCATACCTGAAAGGCAAACATGCCCATGCGAAATGGATTGAGCACTTCCGGATGGCGGGATATCGCCGTGATGCCCCGAATCACCGTGCGTGTTTTGCGGCGATATTCCAGCCCGGAATCTTTCACATCCTTATAGATACCGACCACATCAGGGCAGGTGATAGCCACCATACCTTTCTTCGCGCAATTGAGTGCGGTGTTGAAATCGCTGGGCGCATAGATATCCCAATACGTACACACTTCGCGCCGCGCGGCAAAAAACGAACCGCTCAAGCCCACCAGCCCGGCACGTTCTGATTCCAGCCTGCGTAGCCACATTTCATATTTGACATAAGCGCCTTCACCCACCACACGACCGTCATTGCTGATGAAACGATCTTCGCTGGAGAGGGCGCCGATGTGCGGATCAGAAAACCGTGCGGCGAGCCGGCGTAAGGCCTCGGCAGGGATTTCAGTAGCCACATCGGAAAAGACCAGAATCTCGCCCCTGGATTCACGGATGGCACATAGCTGCGCATATTCCTTGCCCTTGCGCTCATCGGAACGTACCAGTCGTATGCCTTTATCCGCGTAGGATTCGACAATAGCGTCGGTATCGTCGGTTGAAAAATCCGACGCCACTATAATTTCCAGGCGTTCATTTGGGTAATCAATGTTAAGCGTGTTTTCAAGTTTCGCGCAAATTCGCCCTGCTTCATTATGCGCAGTAATGATGAGGCTTAACTGAGGCAAATTATTATCGCCGATGACAGCGGTAGGCAATGAGGCTCGAGCAGGTACAACCATAAGTATCAGGGGATACAGAAAATAGCTGTAGCCACAAAGCAATGTTGTGGTATAAAACAGGAAGTCCATATTTATTATGTTTAATTTTTGAAAATATCAGTGTCAACTTAACATATGCAATATAAATAAAATCAATGCAAAAATAGAACGTTATTATTTGAAATGCTGGATATCGATTCGATGATCTCTACAGGAACTTCAGCTGGATGCCCGGCCGCCACCTGCATTCGCATTTACTTATTCCCATAGGTAAGACATGGTTATCTGATCCGGAATTGAAGGGTGTTCATATTGATTCCATGTACTGAAACAGTCCTGGAAACTGTCTGATCATGCTCCTATGGCTCCTTAAGCGCGGTTGCATGCGATTTTTGCCCCATTCACTTATCGGTACATTATCCAGAATTTATGCCTAATGTTACTTGAGGTTAAATGTTGAAAAAATATAGTAAATTCAGGGATATAGAATCTTAATACTACGTAACAATTAATAATAATGATAAATAAAGGATCAAATTTCTGAACGAAAAACAATACATATAGTCATATTTAGAGGTTAGTAATGCGTAATGCAACATCTAAGCTAATCTAGAGTGATGTGTGAAAACCGGATGTATAAAATGGTTGCTATGCGCATATCACATTAAAATCTCATTACATCTCGACAAAGAGTTACTAACCCGAACAAGGGCGAAGGGCGTATTATGAAAAATTGTTTTATTAGTAAATTAATCGTGTCAGTATTTTTGGTCATTCTTGCAAATAGCGCGTATGCATGGGATCTTACCCGGGACTTCAATAGTGGCGCGCTTGGCATGAAGGCGGAAGCAAGTGATGCCTTTTCGGAAGCAGCCGGTGGCGCTGAATACAGTAATGAGCGGTCAGTAGAAGGCGGTAAATCCGCAAAATTAAAGGTGGTCGGTGGAACAGAGGGATTTGGCTATTGGGGTGGAATCATAGGTTTTCCGCAAAAAGTATTCAGAGGCGAGACGATATGGCTTGAGATGTACATCTACATGCCAGACACATTTGTGATAAAAACACCCGGCAACGGTAGTCTGAAGTTTCTCAGGTTCAGGTCACGAAAGGCGGATGGTGCGCACAGTGGTTATGTGGATATGCAAATTATAGATGATGGTTCTTCAGACCCCGAAGAATTTAGAATGTTGAGAGAAATTCAAGACGAGTGGTTTTACTATGGACAAAATGGCATGTTGACGCGTGATAAATGGCATCGTGTTAATGTTGAGCTTACTGTAGACAATATTGCCGTGAATCAGGGCGGCACAGCGCAGGCAAAATTCTGGTTAGATGGAAATCTGATTACAATAGAAAAAAATATAAAGGCAATTATATCCGCTACGGATTATATAGAGTCATTTTTCTTGTTTACTTACTGGAATGGAATGGCGCCAAAAGACCAGCACCTCTGGGTTGATAATATCCAGATATCCAACGAAAGACCTGTGTGGGTAGATGTGCTTGGTGGTTCTAAAGTCTTAGCGCCACCTGCTACCCCTACTGATGTTATAGTGCACTAGCTAGTGAAATCGCAGAACTTTATACAGCCACAGTTTGCTGACTGTATGAAGTTTGGCGGCATTATTATGCATGCGATTGCGTTTGCTTAATATAGACGTTGACAGCAAAGAGAATCACTGCTGCCTCACAAATGAATCAAAAAAGTGTTAATGTTATTGCTATATTGATTTCTGATAATTTCAGAATTTTGAAGAATTCATGCGCAGAATTTTAAAATAGTAATAATGAAGGTATGGGAAAGCATCGAATCCGAATAGAGGGTTGGCTGGTTATATTTTCTTCCAGTAACGGAGCAGGTTTTATATGTCGACGTATAATAAAATATCGTTTTTGATCCCTGCCTTAAATGAAGAAGAAAATATTGGTGAAGCGATTCGCAGTATACAGGAGCATCTCCCAAAACATATTGAATATGAGATCATCGTTGGTGATCATGGCTCGGTAGACCAGACCCGAAATATAGCGAAAAGCTTTGGTGCCAGAGTGTTTGAAAAGTCAGGGAGTAGCATTGCCTCATTGAGAAACGATCTTGCCAGAGCTGCAAGTGGTGATTTGCTGATTTTTAACGATGCGGATGTTCTTTTGACCAGTGATTGGGGTAATTCAATTCGAGATGTTATTGATGATATTGAGGGCGCTAACGGCACACATCTGGTGGGAGGTCTATTGCAGCCGCCGCAACAGAAAAACTGGTTGATCGATAATTGGTTCAGGCTGCAAAAACTGGAAGAAAAGAAATATGCCGGCACCGGCCATCTGATTATTTCAAAGAAATTGCTTGATGATTTGAATGGATTTAACGAAACCCTGGCCACTGGTGAGGATTATGATTTGTCAATGCGCGCAAAAGGCAAGGGCGTTAAAGTGTACGTTGACGAGCGGCTTCGTGTCATACATACAGATTACCCGACAACGCTGAAAGATTTTTACTATAGAGAACTATGGCACGGGATTGGCGATTTTAAGGATATTGGTTCGCTAATAAAATCAAAAGTTGCCATGACATCAGTGATATTTATATTTGCAATTATTGCCTTGCTTTCAAATTATTTGGTTGTAAATAAATATGCCGCATTAAGCGGTCTGATTGCGCTGTCGATTCCTGTCGGTTGTTCATACTGGAAATTTAACAGTCTGAATATAAAGCAGCGAGCTACAAATGTAATTATATGGGTAATATATCTTACGGCGCGCGCGCTTTCATTTTTTTATAGAAAAAACAACGGGCGACTGAATAATGAAAAAGCTGGATAATATTATACGCGCCCCCCTGCTGTAGGAAATTTCTGGTTTTAATGCGATTTTTTTATGAGCCCATCCCACTCTTCGCACTGTAACAGTTCACTGTATTTCCGAAGGGCTTTCTCTGATCCGAACCGGCCGATGGCGTGACGCAGTTTCGCCAGATGCAGGGCGCGCTGCAATCGCATATGCATGCCGACATCACGTTCTGCTTTGAGCAGCGCATCCTCCAGCTGCTCAATCTTTTCCTGTTGCTCAGCCAGATCGCTGTAGTCCGGCTGGGCCAGCAACCACTGATTCAGCTCGGCAAGGTCGCGCTCAATGAAAACCAGATAACTCTCGGCGTAGACATTCGTGGCCGCCGGCCATTGCATATTGATCTGCGTTTTCAGCTTCCTCCTGATTTCCCGCTCGTATTTTTTCAGCTGTGCCATAGTTTTGTCGATGTCACGATAGGCCGATTCTGCCCGGGCTCTGCCGGCGTCCACGGCCTCAACAAAGCCGTGCTGCGCGGGTGAATATGGCATGCCCAGTTTGGCCGCGAGATGTGTGGCGAGCTGCATGTATTCATTATTAATGTTCGACAGATCAGACGGCAGCCAGCGTATATACCACGGCTGCCACAGTTCCAGAAAATATTCGCTGGTTGCACGCGGCACGTCGCGGGCATAGGCTTCCTCGATTGCGTAAAAATAAGCTTCCCTGAAATCCACGACGCCGTTACTGTTTTTATCCGGGTTACCGGTCAGTGGTTTTCAAAGTCGGCTCCTGCCGTCAATCGCGGCGAAAAAATAACTCAAGAAATCACGATAGCGGGCTTCATCCGCCTCGACCGTGCAGCCTTCAGACATTCGATCATCCGGCACCGTAACAAAACCGCAGCGTTTGGTGTTGACGTTATCAATCGAAGCATCGCCCGCGTCATTATGGATTAATCTGAGCGACGCGCCAGAGTAACATTGCGGCAGGATGAAGCGGAGAATGACGTCATCCGGCTGTTGCTGCAGAACTTCCCGCAGCTCAACCACGCTAAGTTGGGTGCCGTCCCAGAGTCGCAGGTAATTCAGGCTGGTGTCTTCCGGTACATGACCGCCGTGTCCGTGATAGATAATCAGCATGTCATCGCCCGATTTCGATTCCTGCAATCTTTTTTGCAGCAGCTCAATGACATTTTCACGGGTATTTGCCTGCGACCGGTTCGCGACCGTATTTTTCCGGTAAGTTGTTAACATTGCGGATTTTGAGCCTAGCACTCTGGCCAGCGGCAGCCATTTACCAAGTTCAGCAATATCCAGGACAGTTTCCATGACGTCGAAGTTGCCATGACTGCCGCTGGCGAACTGAACATCAAAATCATTGTTACCGTTGCGTGTCAGGATGTCTGTAACCCAGGCCACATTTTTTTCAATGGATATTTCAGTAGAATCAGGCCCGGCGCCACCGCCGAGCAGAATGATTTTTGTCTCTGCTGTAGCAGATAGCGACAGCGGGAGTAACAGGACAGGCAGGGCGCGTAATGACAGCATCGTTTATCTCTATCATGGTTAACAGATTGTGTGTAGAAAACAGTCACCCGATGGTGACAGGTTACGGCGCCTTAACACAGCGCCGTAATTTTGTTACGGCCTAAGGCTCAGCAGAGAATTTCCGTAACTGTTGCCGAATGAAATTAAAATCAATTCTGCCATGGTGGCGATATACAACGCTGCTATTGGGGGCAATAAGAAATGTTGTCGGGGTATTATAGTGCACATTTCTAAATGCCTGCGTTGCTTTCTTGTCACGGTCGAGCAGAATGCGGTACGGGATCTGCCTGTTGTTGACCAGCGCAAGTGCGTTATCCCTGTTGTCATAATAAATAACGATGCCGACAATTTCCAGTCCCTGTGGCGCATATTCATGGTGCAGCCTGATCAGTACGGGCAGTTCCTGAGTGCAGGTATCACAGGTCGATGCCCAGAAGACCACAAGTAGCGGCTTGCCGCGCAGTGTATTCAGGGCGAAGGGCTGGCCATCAGCGGTTTCAAGCGTGATATCTGGCAAATAATAAGGTCCCGTGTTTTTAACAATGTAGTATGTGGCGGCAGCGCCTAACAGCACTGTTGCAAACAACACTGCAAAAATTATCCGCTTCGCTTTCTGCGTCAGCCTGATAGCGGTCATGCTGAAACTTTCCTGTAAAGCGCCACATAGCTTTGGGCGATTTCCTGAATGCTGTAGCGCGCCTGCAGATTCTCATAGGCCATGGCCGTTTTTATCCTGAGTTCATTTTTATTGTTGTACAGGCGTGTTATCAGCCTGGAAAAGTCTTCAGGTTGATCTGAGGTCAGCACATAGCCACACTCGCCATCGCACAATACCTGCTTGATGGTAGGTAAATCACGTGACACCACGGTAACATGCAAAGCCATGGCCTCCAGCAACGTCATGGGCAATCCCTCATGATCAGAGGTGAAGAGCAGCACATCCATGGCCTTCAAATATGGCGCAATATTGCTGACAAAACCGGGCGTATGGATTCGGTGCTGATAGCCATTCTCCAGTATGGTGCGATTCGCATCGGCGCATAAGGGGCCGTCGCCAAACATATAGAAATGAATGTTCTGCTGCTGAGACCGGTTGAGCGTGTTGATGGCGATGCGGAGAAAAATATCCGGGCGTTTGACCGGGACAAATCGGCCTACAAAAGCGATGTTGAAATGCTCAGCGCAGCGCTCGAATTCGACCGGCAGATTTGATTTCTCGATCACCGAAGCGACGTTAATGCCATTCGGAATAACCGTTATTTTCCTGTGTGGGTATGTCGTCTTTAGCTTCCCCACCAGTTCCGGAGAAACCGCGATAATGCTGCGCTGAAAAAACCAGCCGGAAATTTTATCCAGCAGACTAAAAGCAGCGCGCCTGAGATTGAACTTCTGATCAGCGAATTCATTGGCACCGTGTGCGGTTCGTACCGATGCTGTGCGGGTTATGAAGGCAACCAGACCGCCTATGACATTTTCCTTGCTGCGATGGGTGTGGATCACGTCCGGTTTGAATTTCAACACCAGTCTGTACAGGTGTATAAGAATCGAAAGGCCAGATAAACTCGATTCATCGAGGATGATCACTTGCACGCCGATGGCGCGTAGCGCATTGGCCAGTTGGCCATCGTTCAGCAACACAATCATGAGATCGACCTGAGAGCTGGCGGCCAATTCGCGTGCAAGATGATAGAGCTGAACTTCCGCGCCCGCCCAGAGATCACCCGATGCCATGTGTAAAATTTTCATAACCAGAATTATATTGGGCCTTTTTATTTGTACGCATAATTAATGAAGAGCAATCATATCTGATGTTGACGACAAACCCCCGCGTTGATACTACGGATTATCATGTTCGTAGCCTGACGGCCGCCTCTATCATGCAGGATTCAGGATACAAGATAATCCATGAAGCTGGCGGCACGATATCAGGCGAACTTGCAGCGCAGTGGGCCGAACTGGCGCGCCGCATTGCCCGCCCTGTTTTCATTCATGATATCAACTGGTTCAGGGCGCAACTGAGCAGTCGTCACTATGTTGCGCAGTCCTGCCACATTTTTTCGCTCAGTTATGAAGATCAGGTGATAGCGATATTTCCCATGCAGTACACAGTGACCCGCCGTTTCGGCATGCCACTCAGAACCTGGCGAATTTTCTGGCCAAACGATATGGGCATTAATGATTTCATCATTGCGGCGCCTTTCGATGCGCACAATTACTTGCAGTTATTAATGGCCAAGTTGAACAGTCAGGCGAAAACTTATCCCTGGGATCTGCTGGAGCTTGAGAATGTGTTGGATACGTCCACCATTGCCGAAGTAATAAATCATTATCCGCTTTCGCGCTGCATTAGCGTTTATCACCACGACAGCAAGTACCTGAACTGTGCTTCGAGTTATGAATCGTCGGTGGTCGATATACCTAGGAAATTAAAAAGTAACAATCGACGCAGGCGCAGGAAATTAGAAAAGATGGGCACGGTCACCACCTCGTACTGCTCTTCAGCAGACGAGCTTGTCGTCGCGTTCGAGCAATTTCTTGAGGTCGAGGCCGCCAACTGGAAAGGCCGGGAAGGCACGGCATTGCGATGCGATGCAGAGCAATGCAGTTTTTATCGGGCGCTTCTGGATGAGTATGCCACAACAGGCCGCTGTGTGATTCATACACTGAACCTCGACGACACGCCAGTCGCCGCCCAGCTGGCCCTGATTAGCGGCGACACCTTCAATCTGCTTAAGATTGGCTATGATGCGAAATACCATGCCATGAGTCCGGGTGGGCTACTGCTGGAGGAGACAATAAATCTTTTTTCCGGTGACGCTCAGATCCGACGCATCAGCTTCGTCACCGGCGCGAAATGGAATGATGACTGGGCACCGCACGTTGACAGGGTTTATAACCACTATATTTACAACGCCACTGCCAGAGGTCTGTTTTTCTGGCCGGTAGAAAAAATGAAATCAGCATTGCGGCGGATCAAGCGCAAACTTGTCAGTAGAGAGCGTCGGCCATGAATATTCTGGGATTGAATTATTATTACCACGATACAGCCGCCTCCATCGTCAGCGATGGCCAACTGATCGTCGCCATTGAAGAGGAAAGGCTTAGTCGTGACAAACATACCTGGTGCTTTCCGATTCGGTCTGCCGCCAGAGCAATGGAAGTTGCCGGGCTGACGCCGAAAGACATTGACCATATCGCGCTCTCCATCAAGCCCTCGTTGAATACAGCTGCGCGCCTGCTTTATGGCCTGAAAAACTTTTCCAACGCCCGGCCCTTTATCAAGCACGAACTGATTGCGGGCAGAAGAAAACAGCTTGCCTTCAGGCGGTGGTTCAACCACACCTTTGCTGATGTTGCGAAAAAACCGCAGGTGCATTTTATCCCCCATCATGTCTGTCATGCTGTCGGCAGCTTTCTGGTTTCCCCGTATGAAAAAGCGGCCCTGCTCGGCATCGATGGCGCCGGCGAATGGGCAACCTCCTACATGGGCTACGGTGATGGCACCCACATCACCGAATACAGGCAAAGCTATTTCCCGAACTCGCTGGGTTCATTTTATGAGGCGATCACACAGTTCTGCGGTTTTAAGCCTAATTATGATGAAGGCAAAACAATGGGGCTGGCGCCGATGGGAGACCCGCAACCTTTTTATGACAAAATGAGCCAGCTGATTGCCATCGATAATGACGGCGAAATAAAAATCGATCTGTCCTATTTCAGTTATCAATTCTGGGGTGGTCAGCGCTACTCACAAAAATTTATTGATACCTTCGGTCAGCCCAGAGACAAAAATGGCGAGTTTAAAGACAACCATCTCAACGTCGCCGCCGCCGCGCAACGGGTTCTGGAAGAGCGCATTCTGGAACTGAGCAATGTGCTCCACGACAGAAGCGGTGCGGACTATCTGGTCATGGCCGGTGGCGTGGCGCGCAATAGCGTGGCCAACGGGCGCGTCGTGCGCGAAGGCAAATTCAAGGATGTTTATGTCATGCCCGCCGCCGGTGACAACGGCACCGGTATCGGCGCCTCCTACTATGTCTACAACAAAATCCTCAAACAGCCGCGCAACTTTGTGCATTTGAATCCGTACGTCGGCAACAGCTATAGCAATGCTGAAATATTAAAGACCATCAGCGAGTGCAAGCTGAACGCGGAGCACCACGAAGACATTTGCAGCGAGGCTGCGAGGCTGCTGCATGCCGGCAATATCCTCGGCTGGTTTCAGGGCAATATGGAAATCGGGCCGCGGTCACTGGGCAATCGCAGCATACTGGCCGATCCAACCGCACCGGCGATGAAGGACAAAATCAACGCCGAAGTCAAACACCGCGAGGCCTACCGCCCCTTTGCGCCATCATGCACGGTCGAGGCCGCCGCCCAGTTTTTTGAGACCGAAGTTGAAGACCCCTTCATGCTGAAAGTCTGCTTCGTGCGGCCGGAGGCGAGAGCGAAGCTGCCAGCCATTACCCATGTTGATGGCAGCGCCCGCCTGCAAACCGTGCAGAAAACAACGAACCCGCGCTACCATGAACTGCTCAGCCGTTTTGGTGAGCTGAGCGGCGCACCGGTGCTGCTCAATACCAGTTTTAATATCATGGGCGAACCGATTGTGGAGTCCCCGCATCACGCCATCCGCTGTTTTTTCTCGACCGGGCTGGACATTCTCGTGCTGGGCAATTACGTCATCAGAAAATAGGCCATGGATATGGCGCCGCATCACGCTTGCATCCAATGACTACCTCGATCAGCTACGATTCCACACTGACGGTCTCGCTGCAGTCGGTTGACGATGCTGCGGCTGCGCTGGTGCAGGTAGCGATGCTGGAAAAATTCAGTCGCAGCATTTTTACGACGAGGCCGTGGCTGGCCGCCTGGTTGCAGACGCTCGGTGATAAGGCAGAGATCTACATTCTCCAGTTTTACACCAGGCAAAATAAACTGGTCGGTCTCTGTTTTATGACCCGCGCCACGATAAGGCGCAGAAATTTTTTTCAGATTGAGCAGCTGTCGCTGAATGAGTCTGAGGTAAAAGACAATAAATTCATTATTGAATATAACGGCATTCTGCACGACCCGGATTATCGCGATGATGTGCACTATGCGTTCATCGAATTCCTCGGCTGCGCCGGCCTCAAGTTCGACGAGCTTCGCATTAATGCCGCCGAGGCTGAGGCGTTTCATCACCTGAAAAAATACTGTAGCGGTTTCGACCTGCACTTTATTGAGGACGAAACCTCAAAAGCTTATTACACGGACCTGAATGGTTACGACGGTGATCCCGGCAGCTACCTGGCCGCGCTATCGAAGAGCCGGCGTGAGCAAATAAGGCGCTCAATAAAATATTTCAGCCAGTTTGGTGAGCCGGTGCTGGAGTTTGCCAGCGGCAGCGAGGAGTACCTTGAATTTTTTCACCAGCTGGGCGAGCTGCATCAGCGCGTCTGGACCAGCAGAGGCAGGGCCGGTGCCTACGCCAGTCAGAACTGGGTGGATTTTCACCGCCGGTTAATTACCGACTACCCGGACAGGGTGCAGTTAATTCGAATTTCATATGGTAGTCATGTTTTAGGCTATCTCTATAATTTGATTGATGGAAAGGCCGCCTATTCCATTCAGAGCGGCTTTAATTACTCTGCGGATAAAAATGACAGGCCGGGCATTGTCGCGCACTTTATGGTGACAAACGATTACATCAAAGGTGCGATGCAGCGCTATGAATATCTGGCGGGCGAGTCGCAATACAAATGCAGTCTATCGAATGCGCACCGGCAATTTAGCTGGTACCGGGTGCAGAAAAGAAACCTTAAAATGCGTATCGAAAATACCGCGGTATGGCTGAAAAGAGCGGTCACAAATAAATGGCCTTACAGTTAGGCGCAACTGATGCAGGCAGAAGCTGCTCAGGCCTGTTGCGTCAGAAGTGGCGAGGCAGGGCGGAACAGCCACACAATATATTTATTCAGGTAGACACGGATACGGGCTTTATCGGTCTGATCGAATTTGGTCTGCTGATTGCGGGCTGTTATGTCGATAACCTGCGTATTATAAGAACAGCCGAGGCCAATAATAATGTTTTTGTCCAATATAGCCAAAAAAATGAATATTGCTCTGTTAGGGTATCTGGTGGCAGGACTGGGTAGTGCAAGTAAAAGTCAATGCGATTTACCTACCTCCCGTGGCTGTATTAGCATCAAGGTGGCATCATGCATTGTGTGATTCTCTTACAACACTTTTCCTTAAGTAACCTGTAGATTCATTATTGATATGCTTTCAAGAAAACTAATGTACGGTTCAGCTTCCAGGGTTATTTTGCTGATTTCAGGCATCCTCATCGGCTTTTATATGATGCCATTCCTGGTGCATAACCTTGGCAATGAGTATTACGGACTATGGATACTTGCAAGCTCTGTGGTGGCATTTTATAGCTTAATTGATTTTGGCCTTTCCTTTGCCATGCAGAGGTATTTGATACAGGCTATTCATGGCGAAGATACTGAGGAAGTTAATGCCACATTATCCACATCAATTACACTGACAGCTGGGTTCTCAATACTGGCAATAATAATAAGTTTTGTTATTTTCTGGATTTCACCCTTCTTTATGGAAGACTCCCTGCATCAGGAGTTATTTGGATTATTAATTCTTATCATGGGGTTTAAGGCCGCCTTTCAGATAACGCTTTTTCCCTTTTACGGCGTACTAGTTGCTCATTATAACTATACCTCTATCAGTTATACGCAGCTGTTTATGCTGCTAGCTAGAACATTTCTCATAATTGTATTTATTGAAAATGGTTATGATCTTATTGCCATGGCGATAATATTGTTTGTTACTGATTTGTTCGGCTCAGTGCTGATTGCCTATAAGGCATTTAAGATTCAACCCGGACTTAAAGTAGATATTAAATTATTTAGCCGAAGCAAGCTTCTGGTCTATATCAATTATGGAAAGTACGTTTTTTTTATTGAGTCTGGAGATAGAGTAAAGCTTTCTATTGATGACATTATTATAGCTTCGCTAATTAGTGTTGGAGCTGTCACGCACTATACGATTGCTCATACGTTAGTATCTTACCTTACAAGCTTC
Source organism: Gammaproteobacteria bacterium (assembly GCA_032251315.1). GTDB lineage: Bacteria > Pseudomonadota > Gammaproteobacteria > SZUA-229 > SZUA-229 > LH-M37. The sequence goes on along the minus strand of JAVVEE010000019.1, from coordinate 3,606 downwards.
AGCGACAGCATATTGGGTGTTCTTACACCAGTATTTAACAGATATCACAAACTTGAACAGTGGGGTGAGATGCGTACTACATTCTCAGCTATGTCAGATATTTCAGCCTACCTGTCAATACTTCTTGGTGGTGGTCTGATTGTATTCGGTTATGATTTTATTCAGCTTTGGATGGGGAGCGAATATCTGGACACGTATCCTGCATTAGCAATTTTATGCACGACGGAGATTATAGTAAAGTCGCAGACTCCTGTAGTAATATCGCTTTTTGCCACGGCTAGACACAAATATCTTGCAGCTCTGGTCGGCGTGGAAACGCTTGTGAATTTGATTATAAGTATCGCTCTGGCGCCATATCTGGGTATAACCGGGGTTGCTCTCGGCACGGCAATACCTGCCATCATTGTGTATTTAATTTTCCTGCCACCTTATGCCTGCAAAATAATTGGAGTTTCAGTTAAAAGGTATTATCTTTCTCTGTTTAAATTTATGTCGTTGTCTTTTCTTGTATTCCTTATGGCCGGCCTGATGAATAAATATTACCCTTCAACTACGTATATTGAACTACTTATAAAGTCATTTTTTGTTTTTGTTGTATATTCGTTATTTTCATTCAGATTTATTGTAAGTTTCCAGACAAAATTATTTCTAAATGGATATATAAGCCAAAACTACAGACAAGCATGGGTTTTATTAAGTGGCTTTAAGCATTGATCGCACTAAAATCGCAGTATCTGAATTTCCTGCCTGTTTGAAGCGTATCAAAGCCAGCCGGAGATGCGAGCCAGAAATGCAGTGCGGTCACTGGCGATGTCTTCATGAATGCCGATACGGCGCAGCAGGTAAGAGTCGCTACTGGCGGAGTTCCAGCCGTGTTGTGTGGTTACCGCGCCGGTATAGGTTTGCCTGACCAGCGCCAGAGCAAAGCTGGAGTGATCACCGTTGGGAAAGCAAAATGTTTTAACGGGCTGTTTTATGTGAGCCTCGATTTGCTGTTTGCTGTGCAGAATCTCACTTATGCAAATATGGTTGGGGGTCTGTGAGTTGAGGCGGATATGGTTGCAGGTATGGCTGCCTGTATCAATGCTGCCACTGTCGATTAATTCCTGGATTTGCGCCCAGTTGAGCAGTGAAGCCTGCTGTGGCTGAATATTCAGATTCAGGGTGCCTGCAATGAGATCCATGCGCACATTATTTACCTGATCGGTATATTGTTTTGCATGAGCGATTATTTGACTGATTTGTTCTCTGCTGGGGGCGATGCTGTTAAAAGTGAAATCGGTTCTGGCGGAGCGCAACCATTCCAGGCAGGGGGATTGCCATGGGGGTGGGTGCCTGGCGGCGATGATCGTCAAAATCCGCGCGAGGCGCTCGGGCCAAAACATTTTTTGCGTACCGATCATGCTGGAGACGGTGAATATGGTGGCCGGAATATTCTCTTCGTGAAGAATGGGGAAAGCAAATTCATAATTGTCCGCCCAGCCGTCGTCAAACGTGATGGCACAGGCTTTTTCGGGCAGGGGAAGGCCGCTGTTTTTTTTCTCCAGCCAGTCGGCAAGGCTGACAAATTCAAAATAATTTGCCAGCAGTTTCAAGTTCATCCTGAAAGTTTCCGGGGATACCGTCATGCCCGGTTCCTCGAGATCGAGTCGTGCATCCGTCTCGGGCAGGACGCGGTGATACATCAGTATCAGCAGCTGGGGCTCGACATGTGAACGTGTATGGGCACCGAATCGGGCAGCGAAATATTGTATGCTTTGTTTGAGCTTCTGCTTTAGCATGAAGGAGACCATGGGTTGTGCTGTGATTAAACAGGTGAAAGTTGTCTGTTTCTAAAGATATATCTCAACGATAATATAATAGTTCAGGTTTAGGCATTAGAAAAACCGATAATCATACAGGTATGGACTTAGTGAAAACGATTCTGCACATTATTGATACCACAGGGCCCGGCGGGGCGGAAACCGTTTTCATCGATCTGGCGACCTGCCTGCCTGCGGAGTATCGCAACCTGGTGGTTATCCGTGGCAAGGGCTGGGTTTATGAAGAGCTACGCCGTCGGGGCGTCGAACCCATCCTGTTTGACGCCAAGGGTTCGTTTAACTGGCGCTATCTGCTGAATCTGGTCAGGCTGATACGCCACGAAAAGGTGGCCCTGATCCAGTCTCACCTGCTGGGCGCAAGCGTGTACAGCGCCATGGCAGGAAAATTGACCGGGATACCGGTGGTCGCAACCTTTCACGGCGAGGTTGACATCGGCGCGAAGGAACGCCTGAAAGCGATCAAAATGGCGGCAATTAATGCGGGAGCTGCCCGAATCATTGCTGTATCCGGCGGCTTGCGGGACGATATCCTGCGGCGTACGAATCTTAATCAAAAAAAAATCGAAGTCATCTATAACGGCATTGATACCGTAGCGTTTCAGCATCCCCCTGTCGATATTCTCAAACACAAATTCGGCTGGCCCGAGAATGTTTTTGTCATTGGTTGCCTGGGCAACATTCGTCCCGCAAAGGGTTACGACGTCCTCCTCAGGGCAGTCTCACTTCTTGACAGGGACGTCGGTTTTCGATTTGTTGTCGCCGGGCAAGCGGATAAATCGGGACTGTATGAGCGCTTGCTTGAGCAGCGCAAGGCTTTGGGACTTGAGCAAGTCGTGCAGTTCGCGGGTTTTCTGGATGACCCTGCTGAATACCTGGCCGGCCTTGATCTGTTTTTATCCACTTCCATCTCTGAAGGTCTGCCCCTCTCAGCGATTCAGGCGATGGCAGCCGGACTGCCATTACTGGCGACACGTTGCGGCGGCTATGAAGAACTGGTCTCTGACAGGGAAAATGGCTGGCTGGTGGAAGTGGGCAATCCTGAGGCCGTCGCCGCAGCCATACAATTGCTGGCCGCAGATCATAATTTCAGAGTTCGACTGGCTGAAAGTGCCCGTCAGCATGTGCAGTCAACCTTTGACAGCAGCGTCATGTTTGCTCGCTACCGGAAAATCTACGACCGTCTTCTGGCGGATTGAGTAGGGCCCGGCAAACCCGAGGTGATATTGGCTTACCTGGTTGTGTGACGACGGTTCCCTGCGCAACCTTTTTTATACAGGCACACCTTTCCCTGAAAATTAAAAAAATAAATTAGCAGGCGCAGCATTATAAAATACGCGGATTTTAGTCATAAGTGCGCCACGTTGTAAAAAGTGGGCCAGTGGGTACACTCACCGGTCGACTAAAACACAATGTGAGAGAACTTATGAGAAAGTCATATACCCACGTGACCCAGGAAGAACGATACCAGATTTATGCTTACAAGAAAGCAAGATTTAGCAATATACAGATTGCCGAGATGCTATCCCGTCATGTAAGCACCATCAAACGGGAGCTTGGTCGCAACAAGGGCCAAAAGGGTTATCGCCCTCAACAGGCTCACGGCTTCGCACAGGAACGTCACCAGATGAAGCCTAAGGCGATAAAGATGACCAGTGCGATGCAGCAGCACATCAGAGAGAAATTGTCGTTGGAGTGGAGTCCTGAGCAGATCCAGGGGCGCTTGATTACGGAAGGTGAAGCCTCTTCTGTTTGCCCCAAGACCATTTATGCGTTCATTGCCCAG
>JAVVEE010000018.1:0-40503 GCA_032251315.1 Gammaproteobacteria bacterium | reverse complement strand
GGGCCTTCACCCAGATCCGCCCATTCCGCGATTGGCAACATAACAAAACCTTTATCAAGATTGTTGATGTCGAATACTGCAATCGACTGGCTTATCCCGGTATCGGGATTGAGCGTGGTGTCGACCCACAGGTTTTTCGATTTGGGATGGGTCTTGATGAACAGGGAGCCACCGCCGGCACCTTCCAGTGTGCGAACTACCTTCCAGGCGTTGTCTTTATGGCTAACCGGATCGGTACCAATCAGTGAAACGGTCTGGTCGCCCAGATGGCTGGTTGCCCAGACCGGACCGAATTCCGGATCGATAAAGTTGGCGCCTCGTCCGGGATGCGGAATCTGGCCAACATCAACCAGCTTCACCAGCTTGTTTTCCCTGGAATCGACTACAGCGATCTTGTTGGATTTGTTGGCAGCTGACATGAAATAGCGCTGGGTGGAATCCCAGCCACCGTCATGCAGGAAACGTGCGGCATCGATGGAGGTGATTTTAAGATCATCCAGATTTTCATAATTCACCATCAGGATCTTACCGGTTTCCTTGACGTTGATAATGAACTCGGGATGCTCGTGCGAGGCCACAATAGCGGCTACACGTGGTTCAGGATGGTATTCCTGCGTGCCTACGGTCATGCCACGGGTGCTGACAATTTTCTTCGGTTCCAGCGTGTCGCCATCCATGATCACGAACTGGGGTGGCCAGTAAGTACCGGCAATGGCGTACTTGTCTTCATAACCTTTGAACTTGGATGACTCCACAGAACGCGCTTCCATACCAACCTTAATGACAGCAACGCTGGCAGGATGTTTCATCCACAGGTCTATGAGGTTGACCTTGGCGTCGCGACCGATCACAAACAGGTAACGGCCCGATTCAGACATGCGCGAAATATGCACCGCATAGCCGGTTTCGATTATTTCTACGATCTCTTTGCTGTCGCCCTCGATTAGAGCGATCTTGCCGTCATCACGCAAAGTAACAGAGAACAGGTTGTCCAGATTGTAATCATTTTCCTGTTTTTTGGGACGTTCGTTCGGCGGTACAATAACTTTCCAGTTCGCCTTCATTTTTTCCAGGCCAAATTCCGGAGGCACCGGTGGCTCATGCTGTAAATAACGTGCCATCAGATCGACGTCCGCATCGGTAAGCATTTTGGAGGAACCAAAATTAGGCATGCCGCCCGGTGAACCGTAATTAATAAAGGTCTTCAGGTATTCTGTGCCTTTGGCCAGCGTGATATCGGGAGTGAGGGGCTTGCCGGTGGCGCCTTTGCGCAGCACACCATGACAGCCGGCGCAACGTTCAAAAAATATCTGCTTGGCACGGGCGAATTCCGCCTCGGTTACTTTGGGTGCTTTTGGGGTGAGCGATTCTTCAGCTTCTTCCGAATCCATAGCAGTAGGCGCGCCCTTGTAGCGCATTTCTGTTTCTGGTGTACCGGGGTGGCCACTTGTGCCGGATTGACCATTTGTTGTGTCAGGCTGACTATTTGTGCCGGACTGTTCATCGTCGTTTTCTGAAGAACAGCTTGCAGCGCTTAGCACAAAAGTCGCGGACAGCGCTGAAACCAGTGCTGTTCTGGCTATAATGTTTAATCTCGTCATATTTAATTCCCCCTGGAGAATAAATGTAATCTGTAAAAAACAATTTAATAATTTAATTTTTGTAAAATTTATGCGTTATTAATACTTTTAGAGGTGAAGAGTCTGTCCGATAGTCGGAGGAAGTTTTATGACTCAGATCATGTAAACCGAAATTACCTGAATAAGAGGTGCTAATTAACAATGGCTGATTTGGTTATTGTTAATTAGAGTGAGTACAGTTGTTATTTGTTATTTGTTATTTGTTGTTTGTTGTTTGTGGAGGCAACTGTTGTTTTCAATATTTTACGTTTTTGCCGTCGTTTGCGTTTATCCACCAATGGTGGACATTTTTTATCATTCCAGTAAGTAACCTGACAATCCAGGCAGTAATGGCATTCCTGACTGATGATTTCGCCGGTTAAACGAATTGCGCCGACCTCACATTCTGTCCGGCAGGTCTGGCAGGGGCGGCCACATTCCTTGCGTCGGCGTAACCAGTCAAAGATTTTAAATTTTGAAGGGAAGGTAAGGGCGGCACCCAGTGGACAGACATAGCGACAGTAAAATTTCCGGTTCCATACTGAAATCAGGATAAGCCCGGCGGCGTAAACCACGTAGCTCCATTCACGTTGAAAATGTAATGTGAAGGCGGTTTTGAAGGGCTCTATTTCGGAGAGCACCTCGGCCTGCGCCAGTGACTGCAACGACAGGCCGAAAAGGCCCAGCATGATCAGGTACTTAATCGCCCACAGGCGTTCATGCACAACAACGGGGAATTCGTAAGAGCGAATGCCGAGCCTCTCTCCCAGCTTATAAGCAATCTCCTGGATGGCGCCGAAAGGACACAGCCAGCCACAATATACGCCACGACCCCATAGTAATATGGTCATGGCCACGAAGGTCCAGAGGATAAACATCATCGGGTCAATCATGAAGGTTTCCCAGCTGAAGCCGTGCATTACTGAACTGGTAAAAGTCAGTACATTGACGATGGAAAGCTGTGCGAGGGAGTACCAGCCGATAAATATGACGGTGTAAACCAGATAGCCGTAACGCAAATAAATGAGCAGGGATGGATGGTGCGCCAGCCAGTCCTGAAAAATAAGAATGAAAAGCAGCAAAGACAGTCCCATTAACAGCACGATGATCTGGAAAGTTTTATCGCGCCAGGCATAAACCCAGATAGGTTCATCTTCCTCAAGATAGGCCGTGTGCTGCGCGGCTCCCTCCCCGATCAATCCACGTGATATGGCGATTTCCCGTAACGGCTTCATGATGGTGGCGTTCAGCACCATGGCGGTAATGGTGGCGCCGGATATGCCGTCCAGAGTGACGTAGCCTTCACGTCCCCTGCCACCCAGCTGGACACGGTTACCGGCACTCAGGCCCAGATACTGGTTTTTGAAATCCGACAGATCCTGTTCGGAAACACCGGCCAGTAAAATCGGTTCCTCGTGTCTGAGAATTTCAACACCGGTGATTTTCCCGATTAAATCAAAACCGACCAGAGTATGAATAGGTTTGCCCGAATAGGCTGGTATGGGCAAGGCATGATCAGTGAAAAAAACATAACCCAGCAAGCGCTTTTCCTGATAAACCGCTGCAGATTCGGGTTCACCCTCAAACGGCCCCAGATTATCAGCGGCGGGGAAAAATTGCAGGGCAAAAGGCGTGGCTTCCGCTACGGGGTTGTTTTGGGTGAAGGTATTTGCGCCGGCCGTTCCGAAGAGAAGGCATGATATTGCGACAATACTTACCAGATATCTTCGATAGGGTTGAGTGTTCATGAACATAGGGATTCGTTGAACTTGCTTATCAGGGTCTATAATTCATAGATTTTCTGTGTGTAAATAATTAAGCGGGTACCATGCCGGTAGACCATATTGGCCAAAATCCGCCAAACAATAATGCGCCGGCAACAGTGCATGAAATGCCCATGCGTAGATTTTGGGAATACATGAGCAGAAAGCCGCCATACATAAGCCATCCCCAGGGGGTTAGCAGTGACATCAGCAGCCCCAGGGGGTAATTGATTATCATTGCTTCGATACCGAGAATTTTGTCCGATAGTAGCAGTTGCTTAAAGCCATACCAACTGGCAAGAGAAAACAGGAATGCCAGCACAGGGCCTAAAATCAGCCAGGCTGCTGTTATTTTTATTTTGTCGTATATCATAGGCATCTTCAGTTTGAAGTGGTCAGAAAAGTTAAATGATAATATTCATTTAATGCCGGTATTCATGCTCCGTTTTTTATCAAACTGTTGTAAAATAGTAAAATGGATTAGTAAACAGAGCTTAGCATGAACACTAATTATACTTAGCGATTTTAAGATAGCTTTCATCGGATATGAGAAATGAGGCTAAAGTCCTATAGTTACAGACTATAACAACTTAATATTGTAAGGTGTAACAGGTGAAGTTATGTCGGTAGTCATACAGCTTTTTGTAAGAGGGTTTTCATGAATCAAAATACAACTATGTTCGGTGTTTCACTGGCCCTCCTCACGCTCATCGTGGCGGTTATACTGGGTTTCATGGCGGGGCCAACCAGCCCGCTAACCTGGTTGCTACTGGCAATATTGATTGCAATCCCGTTTTTGTACCGGAAAATAGCGGCCAAAGATTTTCTCGAATGGAAGAGTACATATAGTGTCGGCATTGATTCCATCGATCAGCAGCACAGAAAATTAGTCAATCTGATTAACCAGTTGCAGACAGCGGTGAAGTACTCAACCGGTGAAGAGTTTGAGCGCGAAGCACTGGATGAACTGGTGGACTACACCAGAACCCACTTTAAGTACGAAGAAGGGCTGCTGGAGCAGAATGATTACCCCGACTTCGAACAGCACAAAGCGCAGCACGAAAAGATGATTAAAAAGGTTAAACAGGTGCTGGCCGAGTACGAACATGAACCCGAGACGGCCATGAGCAACGCCGTGAACTTCCTCAAAGGATGGCTGATTAACCACATCAATGGTACTGACCAGAAGTACAGTCGCTACCTTATTGATAAAGGCGTGAAGTAAATACAGTCAGGCTGGTATTTACTATTGAGTTATATGGAAAGGATACCCTTCAATCAAGACGCGCTGAGAATACATCCGTGTACGCTCGGCAGCAGCATCCCTGCTGCTGACGGTCTTGATTGAAGGGTATCCTTTCCATGCGTTTTGTTAGTAGTAGCAGGTTGCGCAAGTGAAAATACTTTTTCTGTTGATGGTGCTGACGCAAAATGGTGCCGGTGATATCAACGCTTCGTTTGTAAATACCGATTCTCTCGAGCAATGCCGGCAAAAAGCATCGATGGTGGAAAACATTTTTTCCGCCGCAGATATCCCGATTATTGAAAGCCGTTGCCTGCAAAGTGATCTCAGCTTCTCCGAATTTGATCATGCCTCTTCCTCCCGCATGATCAAAAATTTTTATCTGATTCATCTGAGCAGGGATACGCTACAGATAAAAACAATGCCAGATTGGCGCAGCTGTAAACATCTGGAGAAAACAGCGGCTGGCCATGGTAAAATATATTGCAGCAGTTCTGTACAATCTCTCAATTAGTCCGATTGTTTTCCATAAGAAATAAAATTTCTCTCTTGCCAGTCAGGATTTTTCCCCACGTTTATTCTTTAGGTATTTAGTATGCGAGTTAAGCTGTTATTGCGTTATACCCACGTCGCCATTATTGTGTTTATCAGCTGTGTTGCCGCCAGAGCCATGGCGGCTGCGCAGCCGGATCAGTCGCCGATAAACTTTGCGGAAATCAAGGAGTTCGCCACTTTGGCCAATGCCGCCTACCAGCCGCTGCCAAAAATTCGCACACTCAGTGCATTAAAAAAATACCGGCTTTCTCATTACAGCAACATCCCTGAAATTGAGATTTCATATTTCCTGGTTACCGATGATGTTGCCAAAACTCAGGTTGTTGTCGTACGCGGAACCTCCAATGTTGAAAATGCAATGGTCAATGCGGCGCTTAAATTGACTCTGGACAGGCACCTGGGGGTGCGCCTGCATAATGGTTTTTCACAATCGGCACAGGCCATTTACACAGAAATAAAGCCACTGCTAAAAACTGATTATGTCATCAGCCTCACCGGTCACAGCCTGGGCGGCGCTGTCGCCCTGATTCTAGCCATGCATCTGGATGTTGATGATTTTACGGTCGGAAAAGTAGTTACTTTTGGTCAGCCCAAGGTGACAAATGTAGCCGGCACGAACGCGTTTAAGCATCTCGATGTTATTCGAGTAGTAACGCCAAAAGATCTGGTGCCTCTGGTGCCCCCGTTTGACCCTGTAGATATATATGATCTTGATGTTTACTGGCATTCGGGTAGAGAGCTCATCCTGCTGGCGGACTCCACGTATGCGCTGCTGGAAGGTGTGAACAGCCTGCTGCGCGCCACCAGATTCACGCAGGAACCGCTTAATGATAAAAATTTACAGGATCATCAAATGACGCTGTATATGCTGTTGCTGGATAAAAAAATCTCTGCGGCCAGCCTGGTGCCGTTCACAAACAGCTTCAATCTGTTTAACCTGTTTGGTGCCGAAAAAAAGTAATCAGGCAACATATAATAACAAAACACATGGAAAGGATACCCTTCAATCAAGACCGTCAGCAGCAGGGATACTGCTGCCGAGCGTACACGGATGTATTCTCAGCGCGTCTTGATTGAAGGGTATCCTTTCCATGTAACTCAATAGTAAAACGCTGCGAGCGGTGTACTGAGCCTCCCAGGCTCAAGATTTATGGCTGTTATCTTGCAACACTATACTGTGGCAGTGTGTTCTCAGCGCTGTACAGGCATCCGCCAGTGCTTCATGGTTTTGTTGTTTCACCAGCCTGTTAACCTCTCCGGCTAATTCAGTAATTTTCGGATAACCCAGTGCGCCGCCCATGCCCTTGAGGTCATGGCTTCTCGTCTGTAATGTCTCCCAGTTCTTTTCATGAAGAGCAGCGCTGATCTCATCAAGCATCTGCGGCAGGCTGTCAAGGAAACCGGCGACCATGGCCTGGTACTGCGGGCTTTCCTGCATGGCCTGCTGCCGTTCCCGGTTTTTTTTCAGACTCGTTGCGCTTGTATCTTCGGCCAGATAGCGGTTGAGCACCTGATAGAACCTGTATTGCTCAATGGGCTTGAGTAGATAATCGTCGGCACCGGCGGCTGTGCATTTTTTCTGATCCGATAACAGCGCGTTCGCGCTTAAGGCAACGATAGGGCGGGTGTAACCATCTGCCCGTAACTGACGTATGGCTTCCAGCCCGCCCATGACCGGCATCTGCATATCCATCAATATCAGGTCGAAAGCCTGTTCCAGGGCAATGGTGATTGCCTGCAGGCCATTTTCAGCAATGCTCAATTGCGCCCCGGTTTTCTGGATGTACATTGATACCAGTTGCTGATTATCCGCGCTGTCCTCAACCAGCAGGATGCGGCCATTAAGGGGTTTTATCTCGACCTGGTCATGAGATTCATGGTGGTGCAGGCTGGCCTCCTCCAGGCGATTGATGGCTGTCGCCTGAGCCTGATCATGGTTAACGACGGTCAGCATAAAGCGGCTGCTCTGGCCCTTGTGGCTTTCACACTTAAGCTCCCCGCCCAGTGCTGTGGCCAGTTTCAGGGAGATAGGCAGGCCCAGACCGGTGCCGCCGTATTTGCGCGTGACCGTGGCATCGGCCTGGGTGAAGGGGTCGAAAATAGTCGCCATTTCTGCTGCGCTCATGCCGATGCCGCTATCGCTGACAGTAAACTGAAGACGGCCGAAATCGGGGTCGCTACTGACTTCAATTTCAATGCCCCCGCTATCGGTAAACTTGATGGCGTTGCTGCACAGGTTGACCAGAATCTGTTTCAGGCGCACCGGATCGGTGACAATGGTTTCGGGCAAGGGGAGGTGATATTTGATCCTGAATTCCAGCCCCTTGTTCCGCGCGCTTGTACCCAGCAGTGAATCGAGATCGCCCAGTAGCGGAAAGAGGGGTGTGCTGATCTGTTCGACATTGAGCTGCCCGGCTTCGATTTTGGACAAATCAAGAATATCGTTAATTACCTGCAGCAGGTATCGTGCATTACGGGTCACCGTTGAGATGTTCCCCCGGCGTTCCGCCGGGCTGAGTTCATCCGTTTGCAGCGACTCGGAAAAGCCGATAATCGCGGTCAGTGGACTGCGTATTTCGTGACTCATATTGGAGAGAAAATGACTCTTGGCCTGATTGGCCGCCTCGGCCTGATCCCGGGCCAGTTGCAGTTCGGAGGTGCGCTCCTTCACGCGCGCCTCCAGCGTGGCATTGAGCCTGATCAGCTTGTCCTCGGCCCGCATACGTTTGGTGATGTTGTTGATGATGCCGATAAAATGCGTGACCTTACCTGTGTCATCGGGTACTGGCGCGATGGTAAGTTTGTTCCAGAACAGGCTGCCATCCTTGTGATAATTGCGCAATATGGCCTCGCCTTCGCGCTGCTCACGAATGGCAGCGCGAATCTCATTGAGCTCGGGCTGCTCGGTATTGTCGCCTCTCAGAAAACGTGGGTCACGGTTAATCACTTCATCACTGCTATATCCTGTGATGCGCTCAAAAGCGGGATTAACGTAGATGATCGGATGATCCGCGGATCTGATGGCAGTGATCATGATGCCATTAGCAGAAGCTTCAATGGCGCGGTTACTCAGGCGGTTGGCAGCCTCGCTTATGCGCAATGTGTCGTTGATCTTTGTCATCTCCTGATTACTGCGCAGCAGTTGCAGCGTCCGCGCGTTGACCTGGCGCTTGAGCAAAATACTGCCCACGAAGCTCAGCAGTAGAATCAGGCTAAAGGCAAATGCAGTGCTTTTTACCCAGAGCGGCAGAGAGAGTTCAACCGCGTCAGAGGTCCATCGCTGCAGTGACCGGTAATAGGCTGATTGCGGATCACTCTTCATGAGCCTGAGGTGACGGTCGATGGCATCTAACAGCCTTCCGTTTTTGCCGTTGCGGGCGGCAAAGAAGAGGTTGCTGGGGTGAAAAACCACCGCCGTATCCTCAAGGGCATATTTTTTTGCGTGCTTAAGGCCATAATAACGATTGGTGATGGCTGCGTCGGCATCACCTGCGGCAACATGCTCGAACATTCTGCTGTAGCTCTGAACAGGGATCAGTGTGATTTTAAATCCGAAGCTGTCGGTCAGTTGCTTGAAGGCTGCCTGCTGCACAGAACGTTCCAGTACCATGACACGTTTTCCAGCCATATCGGGTATTGATCGAATTCCGCTGCCGTGACGGGTATAGACTTGAAACCAGGAGGTTAATACCGGCTCATCATGATAGTCGTATAGCCCATCCCGTGCAGTTGAATAGGCCACATCCGGCATTATATCAATCTGCCCTGCAGCCAGCCGATCCAGCCCTTCGCCCCAGCTACCCGGCACGTATTCCAGGGTCCAGCCTTCTTTCTCGGCGATCGCTTCGATCAGGTCGACAAAGATTCCCTCCGCCCGGCCTGTTTCTGAATAGGCGACTTTGGGGCTGTTGTGATAAAGGCCGACACGCACTGTCTGCACGGCTAAAGCCTGCATGGGTAAAAGCCAGAGTAAACAGCATAATAGAAGAGTCTGGTTGCGCATGAGTATCTCTCGGTATAATCCTACCAACCGATCAGGCGGGTTTGAGTGATTCGCATGTTAGCGGGCTGTCTGGATAGCGTCCGTAAGGAGTGATTTCCCGGGAGATTGGGAGGTGTTTTTTTATTGTTGTCAGCTTCATCCTTAAAAATCTCTTTCTTCAAAATCAAAGGGGGAGCATTTTGGTTGCAGCCATTGTAAGGCTATTTAATGGTAAATAAAAAACCTTAATCGGCAGGGTCTTTGTTAAGGCAGAGACGGCTCATTATGCAAATCTGCTTGAAACATGGAATAAACGCTGTCGACTCAACACAAGCCCGGGAGGAGGTGCATCAGGTTACGTCTTTAGCCAGCGCCAATAAAAAATAAAAATTCAAAAATGACCCACGAAAGAAAAAAACAGGTCAAAAATCCTTTTAAGTTATTTTTTTAATTTTTCGCATCCCTGGCGTTTTTCGCGGAGATAGCTTTCGCTTTTGTCTGAGGTTCTCAGCGGTGAATAATCTTAATGGCTGGTGCCTTCCAGATACCGGGTTTTGTTGTAGACGTTGTATTTGCCCGAGGGTTTGTTCATCGGCAGGCGCTTGATTTCTTCGAGGCTGTTGGCGTCGTAAACAATCACTGCGCCGTCGGTATCCCAGATGCTAAGCAGTGCGTATTTGCCGTCGCGGGTGAATTCGACGTGGGCGGCGGTTTTGCCGGGGACGGGGCGCAGGGTTTTGACGATTTCCAGGGTGCTTTTATCAATGACATGGACGGCATCTCTATTGGGGCCGAAGAAGACATCCACCCAGGCGTAGGGGCTGTTTTTATGGCTGCGCATGAAGAAGCCGGGGCCGAGGGTTTCGATGTTTTTGATGGTTTTCCAGCTTTCCATGTCGATGACGCTGACGTTGTTGGCTTTCAGGTTGGGCGTGGCCAGCACGGTGCGGCCCTGGTATTCCCAGGTGATGCCGGAGCCGAGGTGGGGCATGCCGGGCAGTGCCAGATCAGGCACGATGACGCGGCCGACATCCAGATTGACTACCTGTCCCTTGCCCTCGCGCGAGGCGCCGATCAGGTTCACGTAGTCCTGGTCGAAGAAAAAATCATCCAGATAATCGCTGACTTCGATTTTTCTTACCGGGAAGGGATCTGGCGTGATTTTCTCACCGGAATCTTCGCGATAATCGTGTACCCAGAAACCGAAACCGGCAGGGGGATTGTCATCGTAGGAAATTTCCCACAGTTCGGGGATATCCTTTAAGGCGGCGATGAAGCTGTTGCGCGGTGGTGCGGTGTAGACGGCGCTGACGCGGGAGGTTTTGCCGGTATGGTCTTTGGCTTCGAACAGTTTGATCGGGCTTAAGTCTTTGGCATTGAGCAGTACCAGGGTGTGCGGCAGATAATTGGCGACCATGACATAGCGACCATCGGCAGAGACCGCCTGATTACGGGTGTTGATGCCGGCGCGGATTTCGGCGACCAGTTTCAGGTTGTAAATATCGTATTTGCTGATCCAGCCATCGCGTGAGGCAAAGTAGACGAAGCGGCCATCCGGTGAATATTTGGGGCCGCCGTGCAGGGCAAAGCGCGACTTGAAGCGGTGGATGGGTTCCAGTTTGTCACCGTCGAGCAGGGTGACGTGATGGTCACCCAGTTCAACCACCAGGAACAGATTGAGCAGATCGTCCACTTCAAACACAGGCTTGTCGGAGAGCTCGCTTTCCCTGTTATGAATGATTTGGCTGGCTTTGATTTCAGCCATGCCCCATATCGGCATTTGCTTCAGCGGCGTATAGATGTAGTCAACCAGTGACCGGGTTTCTGTCTCGGAAAGTTTTTCCCTGAAGGCGGGCATCTGGGTGGCGACGCGGCCGTTGGCGATCACTGCAGCCGCGTCTTTCTTCTTCAGTCGTTTAAGATTTTCCGGCAGCAGTGCGGGCCCCATGCCGCCGAGGCGGTGTTTATTGTGACATTCGGCGCAATGATCCCGATAGAGCTGGTGTGCCTTGTTGACAGTCTTATCTTCATCCGATTCAGCCTGCGCCGGACTCGAAAGTGTTGTTGCCAGCAGACAGAAAGTGAAGAGCGGAAAAAAGGTTTTGTGGTTCATGAAAGTTGTTTTCTATAAAAATTTAATTAATCGATAACGTGGACTGTGCCGACCATTTCCGGATGCGGTCCACAACGGTAGGGAAAGGAGCCGGCCTGTTTGAAGGTGCGCTCGTAAGCGTCGTCGGGGAACAGATAATCAGCCGGCTCTTCCTCCCCCAGTGCTTCGAACCAGACGCTGTGGTACTGGCGCTTTTCATGATTCTCCCAGCGTACGGTCTGGCCGCGTTTGATAGTGATTTCCTGGGGTATGAATTTGTATTGCTCAATGACTACCAGCGGTGTTTCATCGGCTGCCATCGCTGTGCCCATGCTGAGTGCTGAGATAAAGACCAGTAACAATAACGGCCATTTCATGACTTTGTCCCCTTCATCTGAATACGGTTAGGCCCATCATAACCGAGTGCTGGTCCACAAAAAAGGCCGCAGAGTTTATACCCGTGCGGCCTGTATGGATGAAGTGCGGCTTATTTTCCTATGGCATTGATTTCCGCATCGTCATTATCAAAGCCCAGTATCAGCCCCAGTGAGACATGATGGAAACGGCTGTTGCTGTAATCATCGTGTATGGCAAAACCGATGCTGTACATCTGGTCGGTGCTCATGCTGATGTCACCGGCTTTGTCCGAGCTGAGCTTGCGGGACATTTCAACCGTCCATACGCCGTTTTCAAGGCTGCCGGTGAAATCCACCCCCTGGCCGCCGGTCATGACGCGCTCGGCCAGAATGTAACCATCTTCAGATTCACCGGTGCCCGCTTTGTAGCGCAGCAGATCCATGAAGGAGCCATTTTCCAGCGCCGCCTGAATCTCATCGGCCTCTTTCAGCTTGTCCCAGCCACCGCGTTTGGCATCATTTTTGCCCTCAATTTCGATGTCGGTACGGCTCTCTTTAAGGTACTTGGTGAAGCCATTGCCGGGGTCGAGTCGACTACCGGCCAGCGCTGACTGATCGGGCTGATCAGGCATACCGTTGACATCGTGATGACAGCTCTGCCAGCAACCGGCACGCTCCGCATATTCTACTTTGGGGTCATCCTCGTCGATTGCCGCAAGCATAATTGCCAGCTTGATCGGATTTTTCGGATCCATTTTTCCGCCCTCGGCAAATGGAATGGGTGCATGTTCAGCATCCGGCCACTGGAAGCGCATGTACAGATTGTCGTCATCGTGTGTAGCCTGCACGCTAAGCGGAATGCTGCCGCGCTTGCCGGGAATCGGGGTGGGTTCGAGTTTCTCACCGGAAACAATCAGTTCCCCGATATCCATTTCTTCACCTTCATGACAATCGAAGCAGCGGTCACCGGCCATAAAGGCGCGTTTGCCGCCGTGGTCACTGCCCTTGAGTACCCACTCCATGGAGGCCTGACCCGGATAAAAGAGAGTGATTTCTTCGGCTTCAATGCCTGACCAGTCGATACCCGTGGCTGATTTTGCGCGTGCAGCGGCTGGTGCGGCCTGAGGTGTCGAGGGTGTCGCCGATTCCGTTTTGGCGGGCGTAACACTCTCAGTCGTTTCAGTCACAATAGCCGCCGCTTCTGCCGGGGCATCTGCCGTGGTGACCAGTTTTTTATCGTTATCAATAAATGCCTGCCACTGTGGCGCGATAGGGCGTTTGTTCTTTTCAACCGGTTTCGAAATTTCATCCAGCTCGGTTTCGCTCAGCTGGTCATGAACCTTGTTGTGGGCAATGCCTTTGTGGCAGTCGATGCAGGTATTGCCTTTTTCCATGGCGCTGGCATGCTGATTGCGTGAACGTTTTTTCTGATCTTCCGGTTTCATTGAGTCGAAGTTATGGCAGTTTCTGCACTCACGTGAATCGGTCTCCTTCATCGCACGCCAGACATTTTTGGCCAGGTATAAACGCTTGGCATCGAATTTTTCGGGGGTATCGATGGTGCCGAGTACCTTGTGTAGAACCTCGTTACTGGCCTGTATTTTGCGCACGACTTTGTGCACCCAGGGATCGGGTACGTGGCAGTCGGAGCAGGTGGCGCGCACGCCGCTGCGGTTGGTGTAATGGATGGTTTTTTTGTATTCCTGATAGACATTCTCTTCCATCTCATGACAGGAGATGCAGAATTCCAGAGTGTTGGTGACTTCCATAGCGGTATTGAAACCGCCCCAGAAGATGACACCGATAATCATGAAAAACAGGGCGGCGCCTAGTGTGGTTCCCATCAGAACCTTGCGCGACATTAAACCGAATTTCCTTGATGTATTAGTCATGGTTCGAGCTCACATTAGTTTTATTTATGGTGTATTAAAAAAGTAACCTTGTTATAAAGTTGCTTGTGTAATACATGTCCTAATCTGTTTAGAAGCAGGGCGGACATACATGTTGTAGTCCGCCCCATTTCATTTATGTCGTAACTTTTATTAAGTTACATGGTTAACGCGGTTATACACGTTGAACTTACCTGTTGGAGCGTAAAGTCCTTTAATACGTGCTTTTTCTTCCAGTGTTTCAGCATCAAAGATGATGATTTCACCGTTAGGTTTCAGACTGTCTGAACGATTCCATACAGATGCCCATACTTCGGTGCCATCTTTGTTGAACTCGAAGTGAACGGCTGCGTAGCCCTTTTTATCAGTTAGCTGAATAGTCTTAACAATCTTACGAGTTTTCTTGTCAAGAACTTTAACCGACTGCTGGATAGCAGGTTCAGGGTGTTTAGTCTGGTCTATCCAGACGTAATCACTCTTGGGATGGGTGCGCAGGAATACGCCGGCACCGTCGGTGTCAACGGTGTAGCAGAGTTTCCAGGCCTGATCTTTATGACCTTTTGGATCATTACCCCAGACTGAGACTTTGCCCACGCCAAGATGTGTTGTACCTGCTACAGGACCACACTTGTCATCGTTCCAGTTTGCACCAGGACCAGGGTGAGGTTTGCTGGCAACATCGATCATCGCTTCCAGTTTGCGTTCTTTTGTATCGATGACAACCATCTTGTCAGATGCGTTAGCAGCGATCTGGAAATATCGACCGGTAGGATCATAGAAACCGTCATGCAGGTACTTGGCAGAGTCGATCTTGGTAATCTGGAGATTATCAAGATCAGAGTAATCTACCTGCCACATCTGACCTAACTCTTTCGCGGCCACTAACCATGTGGGCGCCATTGGAGTGTCATAGATCGCAGCTACACGTGATTCGTTAACATACTCACCATCAACGTTAACGCCACGAGTAGAAACGACTTTCAGTGGTTCCATAGTCATAGCATCAGCAATAACGAAGTGAGGAGGCCAGTAACCGCCACCGATAACGTACTTGCCATCACCTGATACGGCAACGTCACGTGCATCATAAGCAACCTGTACCTGAGCAACTTTCATCTTGTCTGGATTAGCCCAGAGGTCAATCTTGGTCATCATGCCATCACGACCCATGATGTACCAGAAACGGCCAGCGTCTTTAGCATGCAGAGTTTGATGATGTTCGACAGTTTTTAGTACGTGTACTGCATAACCAGTAGGAATATGGGCAATTACTTCTTTTTTGTCACCATCAATGATCGCGATACTACCTTTGTCACGTTCGATGGCAATGAAGAAATTCTCCCAGTTACGGCCATGCATTGGCTTGCTAGGATAATCTTTTGGTTCTATATAAACCTTCCAGCGTTCTTTCATTAATGCCAGAGACATTTCGGGTGGCACCGGAGGCTCCATCTGGATATACCGGGCCAGCAGGTTTATTTCCTTTTTGCTGAAGATGTCATCGAAGTTGTTCATGCCACCTTCGGTGCCGAGGGAGATGATTCGCTCCAGACGTTTTGTGCCCAGTTTGAGCGTGCCTTTGGTGTTTTTGGCTTTATTGGGTTTAGGCTCCAGGTTTTTACCCGTAGCGCCGACGCGTAAAACGCCATGACAACCGGCGCAACGCTGGAAGTACATGCTCTTTGCGGTTTCAAATTCAGCCTCGTTAAGGGGTTCGAATTCATTTTTTTTGGCGAAGGCTACACCCGAAGATGCTGCCATGCCTACGCATGCGGCAACGAGTGCTGCACCGTATTTCAACTTATGTTTCGTGCTCATTGATTTAACTCCTAAAGTTTCCCAGTGGGTAAGTGTGTATTCAATAATCTGGAAGTTTTATTGTGTTTAAAAATCATACGAGTGTGAAGGTATTCTTAAATGCATCAAATGGTTTTGATATATATCAACTAAAAAAAAGATAGTGCTGATTTGCTGACATACGTCAAGTAATCTTGATGTTAAACCACAAAATTTAAGCTTGAAAATTCAGATTAAGAGTGCATGAACGTATTGTCACGCAGGGGAGGGCAGGGAGGTCAGACTGAGTGCGACAGGGTAGTGAGTTCAACGCAGCCTTTGTGCAGGGAGCATATTAGAGAGGTATTGATAAGTAATTAAGAGAGCAGTGACTGCCGGCAGCTAACCGCCGGTCATATTCATGAAGCGTACAATCTGGTCAGGCTTGTCACGAAATTCATGTTTTTCAGGTTTGATGGCGATGGCTTCAATGATGGCATTTTTAAGCCCGTCATCACTGATGCCCTGACGCAGCAGAGGGCGAAGTTCATATTTATGCTCCTGACCCAGGCACAGATACAGCGTGCCATCAACACCCATTCGTACCCGGTTGCAGGTTTCGCAAAAGTGCTGTGAGATGGGAGTAATAAAACCAATGCGCAGGTCAGTGCCTTTAACCTGAACATAACGTGCCGGGCCGCCACCTGGCATGACGCCGGGTATCAAATCAAAGCGCTGAGCCAGGCGGGCTTTAACTTCGGCCAGATTGATGTAGTAATCGGTGGCCTTGAGGCCGGTACCGCCGACGGGCATGGTTTCTATAAAGCGCAGGGTGAAATCGTTCTCAATACAGTATTCAACCATCTCTTCGAATTCATCATCATTAATGCCTTTCATCGCCACCATGTTGATTTTGACGGGGCTGAATCCGGCCTCTTTCGCCGCCATCAAGCCATCAAGGACGGGTTGCAAATCGCTGCCGGTAATCTCCTTGAAGCGCTTGGGTCTGAGTGAATCCAGGCTGACGTTGAGGCGGGAGACGCCGGCATCGTGCAGGGAATGGGCGTGTCGGGAGAGCAGGGATGCATTGGTACTTAACGACAGGTCTTCAACGCCAGGCAGTTGATTGATGCGGTATACCAGCTCGTTGAGGTTTTTACGTACCAGTGGCTCGCCGCCGGTGACCCTGATTCGCGAGACACCGAGTTCGGCAAAGGCGCTGATGACCCGCTCGATTTCATCAAAGTTCAACCAGTGCTCAGGTTGCTCGAAGTCCTTGAAATGCTCAGGCATGCAGTAGAAACAGCGCATATTGCATTTGTCTGTAACGGACAGGCGTAGATATTCGATCTTTCTTTGGAAAGGATCAATCAGCTCTACTTTGTGGTCAGATGTTTCAAAGCTCATAAGATATTAGGCAGGTTCTGGTTGCTGTTTTTGATATTACAGACTCTAGATACATATAAACATGATCCATCTCAATAATAGAGACACAACAGATGAGGACTTGCTGGATGATGCCGCAATTGTAGCGTATTGACGGCGGCTTGAGGCTGGGTTTTGGGATTTGAGGCGTCCGCAATTGTCAGGCCTTGATTTACATCACTGGAGAGAGCCGCGATAATGCGACAATATGACCACAATGAATTTAATCCGTTTTTGAATAACAGGCCAATAACCGGGAAGTATTTTAATAATGAGTGAACGCAAGCTAATCCCCGTGAATATCGCTGTGATGACCGTTTCCGACAGCCGCACAGAGGACAATGACAGCTCTGGCAAGGCCCTGGTTGATCGCCTGACCGAGGCAGGTCATCACTGCGCCGAGAAGGCGATAGTGGTCGATGATGTTTATCAAATCAGGGCCGTGGTCTCGCGCTGGATCGCAGATGCCGGGGTACACGTCATCATCACCACCGGTGGCACCGGCCTGACCGGACGCGATATTACCCCGGAAGCCGTCAAACCGTTGCTGGACAAGGAGATTGAGGGTATCGGTGAGCTGTTTCGCTGGATTTCCTATCAGGAAATAAAAACCTCCACCGTGGCCTCACGGGCGCTCGGTGGCACCGCCAACGGCACCTTTATCTTCTGCCTGCCGGGTTCAACCGGCGCCTGCCGCACCGGCTGGGACAATATCATCGGGCCACAGCTGGATTACCGCAACGGCCCCTGCAATATGGTCGAATTAATGCCCCGCCTGCTTGAAAAGTAGCATTGGCCAACCCTTCGCCAGGAAAGAGGATATAAGCGTGTCAGAAGATTGTTGTGCATCACCATCGTTAATTTCTGTTGATCAGGCTAGAGCGCTGATTCTTGAACCGGCTGCCGCTGTTGAGCCGTCTGAGGCGATAGACATTGAAGACGCACTGAGCCGGATATTGGCAGATGATCTGCGTTCCACCATCAATGTGCCCGGTTACGACAACAGCGCCATGGACGGTTATGCGCTTCGCAGCGCCGATTGCAGCGAGGTCGGCACAGCACTGGTGGTGACGCAACGCATCCCCGCCGGGCAGGTGGGCAGAGCGCTGGAAGCCGGCACGGCGGCGCGAATTTTTACCGGCGCCCCCATCCCCGCGAATGCCGATGCAGTGGTGATGCAGGAGCATTGTCAGCGCGACGGTGACCGGGTCATTATCAACAAACCGGTTAAGGCGGGGCAGAATATTCGCCGCGCCGGAGAAGATATCGCGCAGGGCAGCGTAGTGCTTAAAGCCGGGCACCAGCTACGGCCGCAAGAGCTGGGCTTGCTGGCTTCGGTGGGGCTGGCGGAAGTCGCGGTGACGAGAAAGCTAAAAGTGGCGACTTTTTTTACCGGCGATGAAATTGTCGAGCCGGGCCATGAACTGGCGCAGGGCCAGATTTACAATTCCAATAAATACATCATCAAGGGCTTGCTGAAATCGCTGGGCTGCGAAGTCATCGACCTGGGCATCGTACCCGATACCCTGGATGCTACGCTCGAGGTTTTGCAGCGGGCCTCCGCCAGTGCCGATTTGATCGTGACCAGTGGTGGCGTCTCGGTGGGCGAAGAGGATTACGTGCGACTCGCGCTGGAGCAACTGGGTGAATTGAAAATGTGGCGCATCGCTATGAAACCCGGCAAGCCGGTGGCCTACGGCAAAGTCGGTAAGGCGACTTTTATGGGCCTGCCCGGCAATCCGGTTTCGACTTTTGTCACCTTTTTATTGTTCGTAAAACCGTTAATTTTAAAATTACAGGGCGCAGAAAAATACCTGCCGGTGAAAATGACTGTGGTTGCAGACTTCGAATGGCCGAGCCTGAAAAGACAGGAATATTTACGCGTGCGTTTGATTGAATCCGAGCAGGGCCTGCGGGCAACACTGTACCCGCATCAGGGTTCGGGGGTACTGAGTTCGACCTGCTGGGCGGATGGGCTGGTGGAAGTGCCGGTCGATAAAGCCATCAACAAAGGTGATCAGGTTAATTATTTATATTTCTAAATGTTTTAGAAATAATACTGGTAACTTAAATTCAGTTCAGAAAATCGGATCGAAGAATGCCATTCCCGTTTGGCGGTGAATTTTATCGAATGGTTAGTGCTAATAACGAAGTTGTGTTTGTATACGCTTCTCATCCGATAAATATCATCCTTGAACTGTTCCCCGCTCAATTCCAGGTGTGCCGTGCTGCTGCCGAAGTGATGCAGTAGTCCGGTCAGTAAACCCACGCCCGGCTCGACGTTGTTGTTCATGTCGTTGTTGTGTTCAAGACGCAGCATGCCCAGGCCGTAGATCTGACTGTTTTTCCACAGCGCATAAGACACGCCCGCACCGCCGGTGACGTGAGCTACCAGGTTATCTTTATATCCAGTCGGCTGTCGTTCCAGGCCGGTGTAGATGCGCCAGGAAAGTGGCGTGAAGAAATCGGTGCGCGGGGTAAGGGAAAAGATATCGATTAGATCAAACCGGTGTAGTTTTGTATTATCACGATCAGCTCTTATCTGGATATGGCCCATGTTAATTTGCGCACCACGCAGAAACCCATGCTCATTATCTTCCAGATCGTGGAAAGAGAATTTATAGCTCAATTCAGCATAAGCCTTATCCATGCGCTCACCGCCACCGACGGAGACGCGACGGCTATTATGGCTGGCTTCGGGTGAAGCTGGTGCGGCATAGACAGACGATTTTGTTGCCGGATAAGTGTTGAGCTGGGTGAGTAGCTGATAACTGCGTTTGGCCAGGTCGGGGTCGCGCGCTACACCGGTTTGCTGGTAACGAATATATTTATAGGCGGCGTCAACAACCTGATGTTGCTGAGTGTCGGACAGGTCTTTAAAATCTTCTGATTCGACAGCGTTGATCTCCTCAGCCAGCGCCCGCACCAAAGCCTGTTCAGTGGTGCTCATGTCATCCAGCAAATGCTGCAAGGCGGTAGCCTGAGAAGGACGGTAATTGATGGATTTTACTAGATTGGCGCGCTCAATCGCCCTGACGGTATCAACCGGTATGGCGGTTAACGCAAAATCATCGGTGAGCTCTATGCCCGGCCGTGCCACTTCCAGTAATTCCAGCAAGCGGTAGGAACAGTTTTCATCGAAAAAGAAATAATCAAAATTCATCTCCTTGAGCTCCCACAGATGTTGCAGCATGCGATGGGTTTCTTCGGGGGTGAGATTCAACGGGTACTCCCAGATATCGCGATTTTCGATGCGATTGTATTCCTGGATTTTTTTAAAATAGGGGGTGACAATGAAAATGCCGGGGTAACCGCCGGCCAGGCCTTTAAAGGCGTAAAAAAGAGAGTTGTCATCGGCATTGGTTTCAGCGCCAAAATTAACCGCAAACGACAGCCATTCGGACTCGGTGTCACCAAACTTTTTGTCCATTCTAAGCAGGGTGTGGCCAAACATCGATGAAGGACTATTGAGATGATAGGCGGGAAATATCATGGTCACATGGTCGGCATCGACCTGATTGTGCCATTCATCATATTCCTTGCAGTGGGCAGGGGGGAGCCGACTGTTATCAAAAGAAAGTTTCTTGTTCAGCCAGTCAAAGCGTGCGACAAAACGACATAATGTGTGAGTGTCATCGCTTATTTCGGTGTTGAAAAAAGAAGTAATGGTTTCCAGTAACTCAGCTTTTGAGTTGGTTTTTCCATCGATGGCGTTAAAGAAGCGATCATCGTCAACCTGGCTGAGGTAGGCATGATCCGCTCTATTAATAACATCATAGTGCAGGAGATTTAACCATTCCTGCTCCTGCCAGAGCTGTTGGTTGATGGCTTGCTGTTGCAGTGTATTAATGTAGTGTGCAGTATCACCTGTAGAGCTAAAGCCCGGACTGGAAAAGCACAGGATTAAAATAAACATGAAGGAGTTGTGCAAAGTCTTAAGGCTAACGGACTGCATTTTGGTGAATATTCTGTAGGTTTTTTTATTCAAATAGATTTTCAAAAAAAAGCCCCGTCTCCGAAGAAACGGGGCTTTTTATTAAACGTTTAAAAAAGTCGATGCTTAAGCAACGTATTTTGCTAATTGCGCATCGGCTTTCATAATTTCGTTCATTGAGGCCATTACTTCGTCCGCAGTCACATTTTCACTTGGGAAAAGTGTCTGGAAGTTAGTGTGCATGGCAGTAGCAAAGCTGGCGCGATCTTGCTGCTCTATGCCATACATTACTGCGACTGCATTCAGCGCTTCACCTTCACCACGAGCAACATCTTCAGAGAATTCGCCCATGATAGAACCCAGCAACGATTTGCCGCCGTATGTGAGTTTACCGTCTACAGAACAGCCGTTAGTGCCGGAAGTCATGCCGAAGGTTTTGTTACCTGAAGTGCCGTTGGTGGTTGTTGCCAGAAAGTGTGGTGCAATACCTGCCTGACCTTCAAACAGCATGTTGCCCCAACCGCAGTCCGGGCCACCGGGTGCTTCTGCCATAGCGGTAGAGGAAAGCCCTAACAGTGCAATGCTAATTATTGTCTTTTTCATTATTGATCTCCCTTTAGAAGAAGGTTTTTTGAACGAGTGCCAATACTAAAACAACTATTGCACTAGTTGCAAGCCATACCTGAGCTTCTCGTCAGGGTGATTTCATCAGGTGTTTTTGGTTAATTTTGCTATCAGTTGTTAATGGCTAAGATTAGAATATGCGCTGGTTTTCGCTATGAGTCTGGATGCTTCCAGTCAGGTCACTGGCATATTTAAAATAGGGCTATATTTCGGCTTTTATTCTGTCTTCGAGGATAATTCTCTTTATATCAGTGGTTTATAAGCTGCTTTGGCTCGTGACTTGCCTGTCAGGCTGTAAGTGAACGATTATCAGGCGCGCTCAGGCGATCAGTTGGTTTTTATATTCTCCGACGCGGATGTCGCTGAAAACCTAAATCGCGCGCTACTTCTATGTATTAAAGAAAGATTCGATAATAATAGAAGCCAGCTGTAACTCGCTTCAGCGTTAATGAAGCTCGTTTTATTTTACGTTTCTTGATGAGATACCGAAAAGAATGCTTTATTACAATATCAACCACTTATGCCTGAAATGGCTGAAAATTCTCACCTGCATACTTTTACTGGCAATGCTGTCGGGCTGTACCCATGTTTTATTTCAACCACAACGTACTCAATTCGCTACGCCCGAGAGACTGGGTGTGATATATGAGAATGTTCAGCTTGAAACCCATGATGGGCTTAAATTACATGGCTGGAAGCTTTTATCCAAAGATGTTCATAACGGCACGATTTTATTTTTTCAGGGCAATGGCGAAAATATCTCTACGCATTTTGCCAATGTTTACTGGCTAACGGATCATGGTTATGACGTTTATCTTTTTGATTATCGAGGTTACGGTAAGTCAGAGGGAACACCGCAGCTTGATGCGGTGATCAGAGATGTTGAAACTGCGATTGGCTACAGCGTAAAACAACTGGCTAATAGTGAGAATCTGATTGTGATGGGATACAGTCTGGGTGCGAGCCTGGCGATTCATGCAGTGGCGCATAGTGAGCACAAGGATAGAATACAGGCACTCATTACGGTTGAGGCTTTTTCCGATTACCGGCAAGTGACGCAAGACGTGTTATCGGTCAGCTGGCTTACCTGGCTATTGCAGTGGCCGTTGTCTTTGACCATGGATAACAGCTACCGACCTTTGGATGCAGTCGCGCAAATAGCGCCCATTCCCTTAATGCTAATGCATAGCAAAGAAGATGAAATCATCCCGTTTGAACATGCACTGGCTTTATATGAAGCGGCTAATGAGCCCAAAAAATTGCAAGTGGTTACCGGTACCCATAATCGGATTTTTAATAAAACTGAAAACCGGCAACTGCTGCTTGATTATTTGACGGCTTTAACGTTATCGGATGTTCGAAAATATTATTTCTAGTCGTAATATCCATAGTTAGAAAATATATTTATTCAGTAGCCATCCTGGAAAAATTAGCCAGTGCCTTGCTGATTTTTTGCAGCGCTTCGTCACAGTTTTTTATACGATGTCGGTTTTCTAGGTATTCGGGTTTGTTGTATGCCAGCCATACCTGGCCCTGTTCGTCTTCATAGGCCAGGGCTTTCATCGGCAGGTCAATCGCTGATAATTGCTGACACTGCATCAATAGTGTGCCCAGTTTTGGATTGCCGAATACCAGGAGCTCGGTAGGCCGAAGATCGAGGCCGACTTTTTCGGCGTTATCTGAATGGCTTATACGTTTGAAGACGGTCATGCCTTTGGTCTTCAGCGCATTCTCCAGCCTGTCGATAGTCTCTGTCACACTGTAAGCGCTTTTGATGCGCTCAATGCCGTCGTCGGCCTGTGCATACAGCTGGGCGCTAGTTAAAATGGTGATAATGAATACGGTAATGAGTCCGGTTGATTTCATAAAATATTTCATAATATGTTCCTCAAATTGTTAAGGTTTTAAAAACGACTACGGTTAATGCTTCTACCATGTTGATCACTTTTTTTACCTATCAATTTCTAAGGCTAAAAAAAGCCCCGGTATAGACCGGGGCAAAGGAAGAATCAGAGTTATTATATTTATTAGCAACTGATAGCTTAGAAGAGCTCGCTCTAGAAAATAATCAGAAGCTGGGCGGAGAGGCGATCATCCATGCCATCAAGAATCTGATTGGCTGGATGTGTTGATGCCAGATTTGGCGCTTCTGCATTTCTGGCTTCATAATTGACGATCAGTCGACTCTTCTTGTTAAAGAAGTACTGCGCACCTACTGTCAGGGTGTCGAATTTACGTTCTTTTGCCGCCACATCGGTCATGCGATTGTAAACGTCGTAACGCAGATCCAGTTCCAGCTCGTTAGTCAGTGCATAACCATAGTGCACATAATAGCCGTCGGCTTCGCCTTTGGTCTCCATGTTGAATGATGCCGTGGCTGAGTCAGGATTATTTCTGCTACCCGGAACCGCACCACCATCGGTACCATTGAAGATCATGCCATCAGCGGTAATATATTCAAAGGCCGCCCGTTGTTTGCCTTTTTTGAAGGTCGTGCCCAGGCCTGAGCGGGTCCGATCATATTCGCCGGCACCATTTTTTGTCAGCGTCCGTTTACCATCCTGATTCCAGGCAAACAGCTTCCAGCCTTCACGACGCGGACCGGCGCCGGCATAAACCTGTTCAGAAGACCAGTACAGGTAGGTCTCCATGCTGTCATTGTTGTCGGTACGATTGATGCCGTTGCCATTGCCTACCATCACCGCATAACTGTGTTCCCAGTCACTAACCTTGAAGGTGTCAAACATCTGGATACCGATATCACGGAAGGCGCCAACCGATCCATTCTGCCGATTGGCATCTTTTAGGTCTGAGCCATCACCGTCGAAAAAGCGTTCCAGTAACAACCCGTTGGTTGCGCCCGTGAAGTTGATGTAGTCAAACACATGGATCGCCTGCAGGCCTTCTTCCGAACCTGGAGTTTTGAACTGGCCTACTCGAAAACGAGCGCCATCGATATGATTGAGTGTGATACTGGCATCGGTCAGTTTTGTACTGCCGTTGTCGCCGCCGGTAATGCCATTGTTACCAAGCTCTGCCAGTAAAAAGTAGTTAACATTGCTGTCCAGCGGCAGGCCGGTACCCCGTACGCCCAGGCGGGCACGCAGGATGTTGAAGCCTTTGTTGGTCTTCAGATTGGGCCTCATCTGGTTGAAGACGGCGTCCTGTCCTTTCCAGGGGCCTGCCTGAAGGGGCGTGCCACTGGTAGAGGTGTATTCAGGCTGTATGAAGCCCCATACTTTTGCTCTCGGAGCGGCTGCATCGCGTTCTGTGCCCTGTAGCATTAGCCAGTTAGCGGCCTGTGCGGTCGAGGCCGCCATTGTGCCCATCATCGCGGCCACAATTAATATGTTTTTCGATTGTCTTTTTATCACGCTTATCTCTCCCGAAATTTTTTATCAGTAATGCTTATTAGTACTGCTTATCAGTACTTCTGGTTGCAGTACCCAAGTAAAAATATTTATTATGGTTTTATTGCTATGTAGCCTTCTTCGACTAAATCAATAATGCGTACAACTCCGGCTGGCACTGGTGTGGCACTAGCATGTAACACTGGTGGATGGCCTAATACACGAGTCATGCCGGCAATAGTGTTCTGACATGCGGAAAAGGTAACATTGTTGGCTACCAGACCATCAATTCGACCGCTGTTTGCATTCTTTTCAAATAAGAGTCGCAAGCCGGGGCCGAAAGCCACGATTTCAACGGCCACCTTATTCTGGCCATAGTGTTTTATCAGGTTGTTGGCAACATTGAGCACCAGCGTTTGTTTAAAGGGGTTGTTGTCGCTAATTTGCAATACGATCTTTTTCTCAGCAAAATCGTTTGCGGCATGCACAGGGAATATGAATGCTATAGCTGCTAGCAATATCAGTGATTGGTAAAATTTTCTCATTGTGACTCCACTCATAATTATTTAAGAACACTAAATGAATGCCGTAACGTTGGCATCTAACTGTAAAGACGGAGCTAATATGAGTTTATTCACAGGAATTTGTTATATTCACTTAATTATTTAATAGATTCACGTTATCATTGAAAGTGCTGGTAGGAATATCCATGTTTAGCATGATTAAAAAGTGGTATTTTTGAATTTAAGGTAATAATAAGTTAATTAAATAATAATATTGTAATTAACTTATGTGAATAAATAGTCGATTACATCGTCTCTACTAAAGGCGGGAGTTTTATTTTGAAAAAAGTTACAAATATGCTGGCTGCATTCTCGCTGAAATCAGAATTTGCAGCGCGACGTAATAAACTGTATCGCATCGCTTATTCGTGGTGTCATAGTTTCGCCCTGGCAGACGATCTGGCTCAGGAAGCGATTTATAAAGCGATAAAAAACGCCGCCAGCCTGCGTGACCTTGGCACTATTGATACATGGTTGTATCGAATATTATTCAATTGCTGGCAGGATTATTTAAGGGTTAAAAGTCGAAATGTTGAATTTGTTGAAATGCAGGACGAGGTGCAGGCTGAGCATGATGAAAGTTACCAGCAATCACAGATCGTCGATCGTGTGCGCTCAGCAATTGAACAATTGCCTATGCCGCTACGGGAAGTGGTGACATTGGCGGATTTTGCAGGATTCAGTTATGCGGAAATCGCTGAGATCATCGATGTACCGATTGGCACAGTCATGAGTCGGTTGTTCCGGGCACGAAAGAAATTAAAGCAGAAATTACTGGATTTCGGGGTAGATGAGCTTTCCGGCTGTAAGTTGCGGAGTATTAAATAATGAGTGTTAATGAAGTTACGGAAGAAAAATTAAATTTATTTATCGACAAGCAACTCGATGCCGATGAAATGAATGAAATTCATCAGTTATTGCTGGATGACAAGGGGTTGCGCGAGCGTGTCTGCCAGCTAAAGGCTGTGCGTGAGCTGGTCGGTTATGCCTACAGTGAAGTCCCCCCTTCACGCTATGAGGAAGCAGGAATAAAAAGTGCGCGTTCAAATTATGCAAGAGCACTGGCGGCCTCGGTGACACTGGCTTTAGGTGTGTTATTAGGCTGGGGAACTTACCAGTATAGCCCCGGCGCAAAAGGAGTTATCTCAGCTGAAAATGCTTTTCAATATGTAGCTAACCAGGTAACGGTTGATCATGCGCAACGTAAGATTGTGCTGCATATCGATTCAGGCGATGTACAGGTGGTGAATGCGGCATTAACTGAAGCTGATCATTTGCTGGCGACTTATCGCAAAGCCGGTACTCCAATGAAGCTGGATATTGTTACTAATAAATCAGGCATTAATGTTTTAAGGCCTGGTGTATCACCTTATATAGAGCGTTTACAACAAATGGCGGCTGACGGTAATGTATCGTTTTTCGCCTGTAAGCAATCAATTGCCAAGGCCCATAACATTGAAGGTGTTGAAATTGTTTTGATGCCGGGAACGGGGGTTGACAGAACAGCCGCAGATATAATTCCGCAGCGCCTCAAAAAGGGCTGGGTGTATATAAAGGCCTGAATTTATGAAGCATCCGGTCTAATAAAGTCTGGTAATTGAAAGCCAGGGTTTTAAACTGCCAACTGCGCTTAGGCCGCAACACTGTCATTAAATAAAACCGTTTCAATCCGCCAGTGGCTTTCAGAAGCGTGCAATATCAGGCAGGAAGGGCCACCATGATTTCTGACCTTGCCGGCTGCACCGGGATTGATGACCCATGGCTCGGCTGACTGATCGATAATGCGTTTATGGGTATGCCCATAAACCACCAGTTTCGCTTCCGCATGGTCCCAGCGGAACTGGTCATGGTCAGGATGATGGCCCAGACGATGACCGTGTTCGATGATGACCAGGCCGCCAGGTAGTTGTAGCTGAGTGGAATGGGGCAGGGCGGAGACTATCTCGGCTTCATCCTCATGCCACAGCGCCGCATGATCGTTATTACCGGCCACGGCAATTACATCGATACGCGGCTTCAGTTTTTCCAGAATATGCGCGCCGCAGATGTCGCCGGCATGAATTGCAAAATCACAATCGGCAATGACCTCAAGAACGCGCTCGTCAACATGTCCGTGTGTATCGGAGAGAATACCTACTTTTACGGCAAGGCTCATAGGCTTAGGCTTCAGCATTGTCAGTGCCGGAGTCAATAGCAGCTTTGCGTGCTTCTTCCTGTTTTCTCATGTGCTCTTCAATTTCAACCTTTTTGCGATACTCAAGAATCTCACGACGTTCTTCGGCGCGCTTATCCCAGGCACCTTCGCGTTCTTTAATCGATACTTCACCGAAGAATACCTGCCTCATCAGTGTGAAACCAAACTTCATCAGTTCAATATCATCTTTTCCCAGCTGTTCGTACTGCTTGTCAGTGATGTCATAGATTTTTATAAAGTTTTCACTCATCACAAAACGACGGAAACGATCGATATCATAACTGGCCATGAAGAACAATTGCAAGCTCATGTCCGAAGGGGCGCCAATAGTGGGGCCGGTCGATTTTTTCTTCAGGATGATGCGGTAATAATCACGATTTAACTCATCGTAGATTTCAACACCCTGCTCCTTACGGTAGTCACCGATGGTAACAATATTGTCTTCTTCGTGACCTTTGCAATGCTCTTCCTTAATCAACAGAAAATGCTGCTCATCGTCCGGTTTGCCCAGTGCACGCATGGACAACAGACCCGAGGGATAGTAACGACAGGCGGTGGGGCGGTTTTCATAGACGGAGCAGCCTTCTTCGGTCATAAACAGGCAGGCACCTGAATCATCGGTGCGCAACTTGATGCCGGGTATGCCGTGGCCGTCAATTTCAAAAGGCACTGAATATTTAGCCAGAAATTCGGTTGAATTCATGTCCAGATGATCTTTTAAACGGATAATGTCATAAGGGGCGAGCGTAACATCCGCTCTCGCGCAGCATTCGTTCCAGCATGAAACACTGCGATGACAACGAAATTTTATCTCGTCATCAAGCTCCAGCCGTGTGGGCTGAACCGGGCTATGGTGGGGAAGGTCGAATTTTTGGTCACTCATGGGTGTCACCGGAACGGCTTGCTCAATCAGGTTTTGTAAGATCCTGTTTTAATTATGATTTGAATCACAGCGACAGGATTTCTGGAGGCGAAATTATACACTAAAAGCAGGCATTCCGGAGGTCGCTGTCTGATTGCCTGATGCATAAAATCAACGACTTACGTTGGTCTGACGAATGGTTTATAGGAACATCATTGTTTCATTGCAGCCTGTCCATTACTTAATCCCCGTGTGATGTTCTGCCATCGGACTGAAATTCCACAAACTCGCAAAGCAGGTGTGTTCGCAGGTCTATAAATGATGAGCTAAGAATGTGTTAACAAAATAAAAACTGTAACTATTGGAGAGAAAGTTTATATACACCTTTTTATTATTGTTTATAGATTGACGTAACCGCCAAATAAGCATATATATGTTCCTGAAATACCGGAAAATCCGGAATAAATGCATAAAATATAAAAAACTATCAGGATTAATATGTCACAAGCTACAGAAACAAAAAAAGAAACATGTACAACTAAAGAGGCTGCCGCACTCCTGTCGGTGACCACGAGGACCATTCAGCTGTGGGCTGAGGCAGGTATTTTGCCGGCATGGAAAACGCCGGGCGGTCACCGCCGCTTCCGGGTCTCGGACATCGAAGCGCTACAGAAAAAGTTGTTGGGTGGTGATGAAAAAAATCAGCCCAAACTGAAGTTACTGGTGATAGAAGACGAGCCTGATTTATTAACGCTGTATCGATTCAATGTAGAAGGCTGGACGATACCTGTTGATTTGCAAACAGCCAGTGATGGTTATGAAGGTCTGCTAAAAATAGGCGCCTGGCAACCGGATATGATTGTTACGGATTTACAAATGCCGAATATGGATGGTTTTTACATGCTCCAGGTATTGAACCGGCAGGCTGACCTAAAGACTACCGAGATTATCGTGGTTTCAGCTTTATCCAAAGAGGATATTAAGGAGAAGGGAGGAGTGCCGGAGGGAATAAAAGTTTACCAGAAACCGATACCTTTTGAGCTTATTGAACAACATGCAAAAGTGCGTTTGGATAATTTAAATAGTCGGCGCCAGGAATAAAGCTACTATTAGTCACATGGTTCGAGATGAACCAAAAACACGTAAGTGTCTTAATAATATAATCTAATATTATTGATGCATTATTATCATTAAGATTCGTATTCTGATGCACATGATGCCGCATGAAGTTTCACGCTCATGTCTTAAATAGGAGTTTTATTGCATGAGTGTAATTAAAACAACCTGTCAGGTCAGATCACTTAATGGCGAATGGAAACCTTGCCTGTTTTATAGTTTAAGCCTGCTGGTCATCGTGTTGCTGGTTGTGAGTGCTATTTTTACCCAGCAGTTTTTTGAGCAACGTGTGCGTGGCGAAAAGGGTGCAATGTTAACCGCCCTGATCAAACAGGCGGAAGGGGCTTTGCTCGACTGGCACCGTCATCACGAAAGGATGGTTACTTCCTGGGCACAGACAACATCGGTTCGTGAGATGACTGCGTCATTGCTTGAATATCCGACTGATGAAGCATTGCTCAAAACTGCGCATGAGCAGGAAGCTCTGCGTGAGATGCTGTCACCGCTGGTTGCTGCGGATAATTACCATCTCGATTACTTTATTATTTCGACAGAAAAAATAAATCTGGCCTCTCATTCGGGCATCAATCTGGGTGCTATCAGTAACATTCCCGAGCACATTCTGGACAAAGCCATTGCAGGCCATGTCGTAAACAGTCTTCCGCAGAAGGTAAATATCTCTCATTCCGATGCGGATAATAATCCGTTATTTGATCAGCCCGCTATGTTTACCGTGGCGCCTGTTAAGGGCCGCAGTGGTGAAATTATTGCGCTGCTTGCCTTAAAAATAAACCCGGTAAAAGACCTCGCCACAATTTTTCAGCAGAGTCGACAAGGTGAATTTGATGAAATTTATCTCTTCAATAAGGCCGGGTATTTACTGAGTGAAAGTAGATTTACTGAAACGCTTTGGGGCATGGGGCTGCTGGAATCCGGCCAGTCCAGCATCCTCAATCTGCAACTGCGTGATCCCGGCGGCAATATGATGATGGGGTACCGCCCTGAAACGCCACGCTCGCAGCAGCCGTTGACGCTGATGGCGGAGCGCGCGATAAATGGGGAAGACGGCAAAAATATGGATGGCTATAACGATTACAGAGGTGTGCCTGTGATTGGTATATGGCACTGGAACGGTGCTCTGGGCATGGGCATTGCCGCAGAAATCGACGTTCAGGAAGCTTATGCAACACGCCTGCTGTTGCGCAAAGTGATGGCTTTCGGCGTCGCCTTTAGTGTTTTAATTATTGTAGTGTTCAATCTGTTTTTTACGTTCGCCCGTAACAGTGTGGCCAAAGGAAAAATCAGTCTGGTGAATGCCCAGCGTATGGCGCATCTGGGAAGCTGGGATTGGGACGTTATTCGTAATCGACTGGTATGGTCGGCTGAAACCTACCGCATTTTCAGGCAGCCGCCGGAGCAGTTTGAAGTCTGTTATGAGACTTTCCTGGAACTTGTTCATCCGGATGATCGTAACAACGTCAAGGCTGAAATGAAAAACACGCTGAATAACGGTCAACCTTATGAAGCTGAGATGAGGATCATTTGCCCTGATGGCACTGAGAGGATTGTGTTTATGAAAGCAGAGATTGAGCGCAATACCCGGAGCGATCCGAGCCGTATGTACGGCAGCGTGCTTGATGTTACCGAGAGAAAAAAAGCAGAGCAGGAGCTTATATTATTCAAAACCACTTCGGATATGATCGAGGATGGTGTGTTCATGTTCAGCCCCGGTTCGCTGAAATTCTTTTATGTCAATCAGGCTGCCGTGCGGCAACTGGGCTTTACCCAGGCAGAGTTATTCAGCATGAGGTTGACGGATATTACCCCGAGTTTTGACGAAGAAGCATTCCGTGCATTGATGACCCCGATGATGATGGAGGGCGCCGAGCGCACCCTGCTGTTTCAGACCGAATTTCAACGAAACGACCGCACTCTGGCACCGGTGGATGTTGTTTTGCAGTATCTGGCGCCAAAAGACGAAAGCCCGCGTTTTGTCGCCATCGCCAGAGATTTTTCCGCACGCCGGCGCATCGAAGATCAGCTGAAAGCCGAAAAAGAAAAGGCGGAGCAGGCCACACAATCTAAATCTGAATTTCTGGCCAATATGAGCCACGAAATCAGAACGCCCATGAATGGTGTGCTGGGAATGCTGGAGCTGCTGAGCATTACCCCACTTACTGAAAAGCAAACCGGTTATCT
Organism: Gammaproteobacteria bacterium; assembly: GCA_032251315.1. Lineage (GTDB taxonomy): Bacteria > Pseudomonadota > Gammaproteobacteria > SZUA-229 > SZUA-229 > LH-M37. The sequence goes on along the minus strand of JAVVEE010000018.1, from coordinate 8,961 downwards.
GTACACCGCAGAGAGTTCGGCAAAATCACTGCTCACTGTGATTAACGATGTTCTGGATTTTTCCAAAATTGAAGCCGGGAAAATGCAATTAGAGAGCGCAGTCTTTAATCTGCATGAAGTCGTTGAAGATAGTGTTAGATCAATGTCAAAACAGGCTGATGCTAAACAGCTCGATCTCAATTGCTATATTTCTACTGAGGTGCCGCTACTGGTTATCGGCGACCCGGTAAGGCTTCGCCAGATCATCACTAATCTGGTCAATAATGCGATCAAATTTACAATGTCAGGAGAGGTCAATTTTCGGCTCTGCAAAAAATCGGATAATGGCAATCTGGTGCGTCTGAGATTTGAAGTCGAAGATACCGGAATAGGGATTGAAAAAAACCAGCTTGAGAAATTGTTCGATGCCTTTACTCAGGCTGATGGCTCAACCACGCGCAGATATGGCGGCACGGGACTCGGTCTTTCCATATGCCGGCAACTGGTATCTATGATGCACGGCGAAATGAGCGTGAACAGTGACTTGGGTGAGGGTTCTATTTTTACATTCCACATTATTTTATCGAAAGTAGAGCAAAGACTAGAACGTAGAGAAAATGGCTTGCTGCAAGATATCAGGGTGCTGGTGGTTGATCACAGTGATACTAACCGGAAGATTTTGGGCAGTTATCTGTCCAGCTGGAAAGTTCAAAATGCAGACGTTGGGGATAGTGATGTTGTGTTGCCGACGTTGCGCGACGCCATTAACAATGACAAACCCTATCAGATAATATTGCTGGATTTACAGATGGAAAAAGTTGACGGCTTAAAGCTGGCGCAGATGATAAAGGCGGAGCAGGATCTGCAATACATTCATATAGTAACGCTGGGCTCTCTAACCGAGGATGCGGACACTATTGAAGATAACCATCTCATCGACTACCAGCTTACACGGCCAGTCCGGCAGTCGTCACTTTTTGAAGCGCTGTTGCAGGTTACCGACCAGGAAGAAACGCAACACAGAGAAGAAGATGCCTTTAAGCAGCCGGATATTATCTTCAGTGGTGCCAGAGTCCTGCTGGTTGATGATGCAACGACTAATCAGGCGGTGGAGCTGGAAATGCTCTATACATTAGGTGTGGAGACTGTACTGGTTAATAATGGTCGTGCCGCGCTCAGAGAAATAAAAAAATCAGAGTTTGATCTCGTCCTCATGGATTGTCAGATGCCGATTATGGACGGTTACACTGCAACCGGTATTATTCGGGCACAGGAAAAGGCGAAAGGCTTGGAACATTTAACAATTATAGCGCTCACTGCCAATGCGATGAAAGGTGACAGGGAGGTCTGTGTTGCTGCAGGCATGGATGATTATCTCGCCAAGCCGGTTACTCTGGATAAGATCCGCAGAATACTGAGCCAATGGTTGCCTGATGATAAACAGTATCAAATCTCGAGAGATGCAATTGAGGTTAACCATACGGAAGTGACAGCTTCGGCTGCTGAGAATAATATAAGCGACAGCACAGATGTTGGTAATGCTGCGCTTGATAAAAAGCGGGTCGAAGATTTAAGGCAATTAGCAGGTAAGCGTTTTAGATTGCTGATAAATAGTTTTGAACGAGATGTAAAAAAGCATCTACGGTTACTGCACAGTGCTATAAAACAAAATGATCCGGAAAAAGTTGCTCTGGCCGCTCATGCCTTAAAAGGTGTCGGAATGAGTATGGCGGCGATACAGTTTTCTAATAATTGCAAAAAACTGGAAATGCAGGCACTTGATAATGATGTTGTAGAGGCGCAAAGTCAGCTAAAGAATATTCAAGCTGAATACCAGAGAGCGATTAAGTCGCTTAGAAAGCTTAATTAGGTCATGCTTCTATGCTGATGTTGTCATGTAAAAAATGAATTTTTAGTGTACGTATAATAATAATGAGGTTGTCAGTGGATAAAAACATATTAAGCAAAAAAACGGCACTTGTTGTCGACGATGAAGAATTTATGCGGGATTTTCTCAGCACTGTGATTAAACAGGTGGGCATTGAAAATGTCCTCACCGCTACCGGCGGTCAGCAGGCGCTTGATATTATCCTGTCACGTAGCGAGCCGTTTGATTATGTGTTCTGTGATCTGCAAATGCCTGAAATGGATGGTATAGAAGTCATCCGACACCTGGCTGCTATTGACTACAGCAGTGGAATTGTGCTGTTTAGCGGAGAGAACCAGCGCATTCTTGAAACAGCGCACAGCATAGCGGAAGCGCGCGGCCTTAATCTTTTGGGCAGTCTGACCAAGCCGGTGTCAGTAGAATCGTTATATCAAATGTTGGTCAATTATCAAGTGGCTGAAAAAAAATCCTTGTGGTCATCGCCTGAGGTTTCCGCAGAAGAGCTACAGGCCGCACTACTGGCGGGCGATATTACTGTCTATTACCAGCCTCAGGTAAATATTGAATCGATGGAAGTGAAAGGCGTAGAGGCACTGGCGCGCTGGAACCATGCTGAAAAAGGCATGGTTCCCCCTGATATATTTATCGATTTGGCCGAGCAACATCAGCTCATCGATGCTGTAACCGAAACCGTGATCAAGCAGACCTGCCAACAGGGTGCTATCTGGTCTTCTCAAGGCCGAAAGTTCAAGCTTTCAATCAACCTCTCTATGGATAACCTGCATAGCCTGGATTTTCCTGATCGACTGATGGCATTAGTAAAATCAACGGGCATGGATATAAAAAACCTCATCTTTGAAATTACCGAGAGTGTACTGGTGAAGGATTTTAACACCTGCATGGATATTCTGACGCGCCTGCGGTTAAAAGGACCTGAGCTATCCATTGATGACTTTGGTACCGGTTACGCATCCATGGATCACCTTAAACGCATGCCTTTCAGTGAGCTTAAAATTGACCGGGCATTTGTCACTGGCGCACATAGTAACGGCACTGCACGTGCCATACTTGAAAGCAGTATTTATCTGGCTAAACACCTGCAAATGACAACGGTGGCCGAAGGCGTGGAAAACAAACAGGACTTGGATCTGGTCGCGTCACTGGGCTGCGATCTGGTTCAGGGGTATTACATTGCCAGACCGATGGATGCAGCCGCTTTTGATAGCTGGTTCGAGCAGCGTTGATGCACAGCCTGCGCACCCGATTTATTGCTTATTTGCTGCTGGTGGCATTGATACCCATCGCGCTGTTTTATTTTTTCAGTCTGTATTCTAATGAAGATGTCAGGAAAGATCGTATTGGAGAATTACTTGAGGTTGCCTATCTTGTAAACACTGGCATAAATACGTTTCTTTCAGATCAGGTTAAGGTTCTTGAAGTAACTGCCGGCAATCTGGCCGGCAAAAATGGCGCGGTTTCTGATTCGCCGCATTTGCCGGTGGCGGAGTCAGTGGCCGTTGCCGAGCAGCTATTAAGCGTATTTGACAGTTACAGCTTATTGCTGCAACTCGATCGCCATGGTCGGTTACTCGCGGCGGCAGCGAGAAGCGACGCGGGTGAGCGCATTGATGTGAGTGGGCTTTATGAAAAAGACAGATCTGCTGAAGGCTGGCTGCCGGCTTCGATCTTCGAGACGGAGATTGCCTTAAGTGATATAGCTGCACCGCTCATTTTGAAACCAGTTAACACAGAACAGCTGCCAGGTATCAGCGGGCAGGGTGGGTATGTGTTGCCCATCATCGTGCCGGTATCAGGTCTCAGCAATGATTCTGCAGGTCATGTTGTTGCCTTCATGCGCATGAAAACCATTGAGCGTTTTTTACAACAGGGCGCTAAAGCATTGCTCAGAATGAATGTGCAGCAGTCATTTTTTCATCTGCTGGATAAAGATGGCTCTTCTGTTCATGCCGAATATTCACAGGCCGGGCAGGCTCATCTCCATAATGATGGTATCGATTATTCTCATGAGGCTATCATCGAAAGTGTCAGCAGTATTCTGGCTGTGGAGGCGGGGCAGGCCGGCGAGGAGGTTTCACGGGGACTACTTTACAGGCCGGAAAATGGCGAGCGTGAACAGCTGGTTGCTTATGATAAACGTTCGTCTGCGGAAGATGTCAACGGCGTCGGCTGGACGGTTGTAATTCACCTGCCGACCAGCCAGACCTCTTTGTTTATACAACGCGTTAACCACGGCTATACCATCGTTGCGCTGGTGTCTATAGTGCTGGTTCTTGGCTTTGGTTTTTTGGCCGGTTCTTTTCTGACAAAGCCGATTAAATCCATTATCGGGGCCATGTCCCGCCTGAGAGAAGGGTCACTGTTGGAGGAGGTGGAAGGCCTGGAGCGCAAGGATGAGATAGGCGAGCTGGCGAATGCTTTTGTCTCATTCCAGTATTTTCTCAGTGATCGCGATTATCTGTTGCGCAAACAGGTGAAACAGTTGCAGGAATTGATGCGGGCACGTAAGGAAGTTGATGCTTTGATGAGTAGTTCCACCGAGCCAATGCTGGTGGTGAACGCGGCCGGCATAATTGACTGGGCTAATGCCGCTGCGGAAAAGCTTTTTGGCTATGCATCGGGGGAGCTAAGCCATGCCTCGGTAGCTGCGCTTGTTCCAGCAAGATTCAAAAAAGACAGTGAAATGATCCAGACATTTATGTTTCAGCCCGAATACCGGGGTATGAGTGATCATTCGTCTATTGTGGGCTTGCATAAGGAGGGTGATGAAATTCCGCTTAAGATTTCACTGTCGCCATTGGAGTCTATAAACGGTGTAAAAGCGCTCGCAGTTATCCATGATCTGACGCAGGAAGAATATTATAAGGATGAGCTACGCAAGCTGGCGATGGTCGCTGAAAGTACTAATAATCTGGTTATACTGACCGATAAGGAGCACAAAATTGAGTGGGTGAATAAGGCCTTTGAAACAGTAACCGGCTATAGCAGTGAAGAAGCTATAGGCCAGCACCCCGGCGCGCTGTTGCAGGGCAAGGAGACCGACCCGGAAACAATAGCGACCATGGGTCGTGCTATTCAGGCGGGCGAAGCGGTTCGGGTCGAAACCATTAATTATCGTAAGGATGGCCAGCCGTTCTGGATTGATATTGATATACACCCTGTTTTTGATGATCAGGATATCGTTCACTATGTTTCCATTGCTACCGATGTGACTGAGCGGCATTTCATGGAGGATGAGTTGCGCAGAGCCAGAGATGTGCTGGAGGAGCAGGTTGAGGAACGCACCCGGGAACTGACTCGGGCTTTGGAGAAGGCGGATGCAGCAGGGCGTGCACAATCAGCTTTTCTGGCGATGATGAGTCACGAGATTCGCACGCCCATCCATGGCATCGTCGGCATGGTGGAGTTATTGCGCAGCAGCTCCATGAGACTGAAACAGCTTAATATGCTCAATGTGATCAGAGATTCATCATTGTCTTTACAGCGTATTATCGATGATATTCTGGACTATTCAAAAATTGAGGCCGATAAACTGAGCCTTGAGCAGGCGTCGATCAATCTGGAATATCTGGTCATGAATGTCTGTGAAACACTTGTACCGGCTGCTGATATGCGGTCGATATGCCTTGTTGTTCGTCTGGATGACAGCTTGCCGGAAAAGATTCAGGGCGATCCGGTGCGTATCAGACAGGTTCTTTACAATCTTGTCGGTAACGCCATCAAATTCTCCGAACCATCAAGCATCATTAATATCGACGTTGTTGTCAGGGACGCTAATGATAAGCATGTTGCAATTGATTTGATTGTGAAAGATGCCGGCATTGGCATGAGCGCGGCTGTTGTTGATCAGTTATTCACTCCCTTTAAGCAGGCGGATGTCTCCACTACGCGTCGATATGGTGGAACCGGATTGGGGCTGTCGATCTGCCAGCGGCTGGTTACACTGATGGGCGGCAGCATTGAGGTGGAAACTCGTCCGGGCGCAGGCAGTACTTTCCGGGTTATGCTCCTGTTCCCATTAGAGCTGGCGGCTTCTGAACAAGTGCCCGACCTGAGCGGGGTGCAGGCGTTGGTGGTTTGTGCATCGGAAACACAGGGAGCAGCCTTGATCGACCAGTTACAAGGCTATATCACAGACACGGGTGCAGTAGCCGATGGCATGCATGGGGAAGCCGAAGTTGTAGTACAGGCTGTGCATGATATGGCGCAGTGCGGGAAACCGTATGATGTGGTGCTGCTTTGTCAGCGGGCCGGTGCGGGCCATTATTATGCAATCTATCAGGCCTTGTCGGTGATGCCTGAGGCTGAAAGACCAAAAATGGTGATGCTGGTGCCGCAACACGATGAAAACATCTATGCGAATGTAATCGTGGTGGACGGTAATCCGCTCAATATCAACCGGCTGTTGCGATGTATAGCCGTGCAGGCGGGCAGGTTGGATTCGTGCACTCCTGACGACGATGAGACCGCAACCAAACTCGATACCGCCGCAGTACCTTCACCACCGGTAGGCGACGCTGCTGAATTCAGAGCAGGGTTGATGATTCTGGTGGTCGAGGATAATGAAATTAATCAGCAGGTGATCACTATGCAACTATCGGCGCTGGGCTACGAAGTCATGCTCGCTGCAGATGGTCTCGAAGCACTGAAATTATGGAAAACCCGCCCGTTTGATCTGGTGCTTACCGATTGTCATATGCCTGAAATGGATGGTTTCGAACTGACGAAACACATTCGTCAGCTGGAAACAGCTACCGGCTCGCATACCCCCATCGTTGCGATAACGGCAAACGCCATGTCAGAAGATAGAGATAAATGCCTTGACAGCGGTATGGATGATTGTCTGACCAAGCCCATTGAAATGGAAAATCTCGACCGCGCGATCCATAAGTGGCTGTTTATTCCTGTTGAGACGTCGTCAGATACCGTTGCAGGGAAAATGCCTGAAGAGAGCGCTGAAGAAACTTATGTGCCGGTGAACCCTCAAATACTGGCAACTTTAATCGGGGCCGATATTGAACTATGTAAACCATTATTGCTGAAATTCAGAGATGCATCGACACCCATTATTAACGCGTTAATCGATGCGGCGGAAGCGGCCAGATTTGACGAAATCGGCGCTCTGGCGCACAAACTTAAGTCATCAGCAAAATCAGTCGGTGCCGAGCGTCTGGCCGAATTATGTATAAATATGGAGCAGGCGAGTAAAGTTGGAATGGGTGAAACTCTGCACCTGTTACTGGCTTTGGAGCTCAAGGATGAGTTTGACAAGGTAAAACACTACATCGATCAGTTGTAATGGCCGGCGTCACCTTTAAAGCCAGGAGGCTGTCGGATTCAGGATAAATTGGCTGCGGAAGTGTCAGAGCGGCCCAAATCTCCCGCTCCCTCGCATCAATCCCCCTAAACCCGACTGCCTTTTGGCGCTTGAAACAACAGACGGGAAAATATCACATCCTGATTATGATTCTGTAGCAGCAGAAAGGCTTTTCCCTGCATTACAACAGTGACTTTTTTATTCTTGCAGTTTGAGAAACAAAAAATGATCACGCTTCCCTGAGTATTTCCACTGTTCCACCTGACTCGTTGTTATCCGTGCCCGCAATCACTCATGGTTGTAAGGCAGGTGTGATAAGGCCTGGTAATCTAATTTCTCTGTGCGGAGGCGTGTTTTCATCCACTAATATGCTCCGTCTATCGTGTCATAAACCCCGGTGGCAATGTTTTTAAATACATAACTTGTTGAAAAGATTAGTTAAACACGGATAAAAACATAATTCGGAAATAACGGAATTTGTTTGACAATCGTCTCAGATCAGCCTATCTTTAAATCAGAAGAAACAGAAAAGATAGAAAAAGCAGAATTGAGGGCAAGGCGATGAATTTCACACCAGCTAGACAGTTATTGATGATGACGGCACTGATGGTTCTGCCGTTAGGCGCACAAGCAGCAACTGCAACCGCGCAGGTTAGTGTAAACATTGTTCCTATTACCTCTTTTGCGATTTCAGGATCTGCGCTCTTTAGTGGACCAAGGAATGAGCCTGGTGACAAAAGTACCGTTCATTTGGATACCTCGGGTATCGATAATACGGTCAGGCTAAAAATTCATAGCGATAGCAGTCATTTTTACGATGTTTCTGTATCGCTACCCACCAATTCAGATGATGAATTCTACAGGGAATTAAAAATTGTTGACTCGCAGTTAACGCTTGGCCAGGGAAGGCCGATAGAAAAAGGTGTGCATGAATTAGAGGTTGGAGGCGCGATTGAGATGGAAAATAGTCCGGTTGATCAATCGCAATCCGGATACGTTTACATAATTACTAATTTTAATTAGGCGCTGTCTTGATCCTTGTAGCAGCAGATGACTGAAGGCGAATATTTATTTGCTGATTAAGCCCAGATAAGCGGGAAGTATAAGAAGGGAGGTAATGTCATGTTAACCGAAGAATTAAAAGTTTTTGAATCGAGGCATGAAGGCATTGTTCTGTTTAATGAAGACGGTACTTTTGACTATACTAATGAGGCAGGTGCTAACTGGTTGTGGGGCTTTGGAGATGATGATGCTCTGTACAGAAAGCTTGAAACTGTGATTGGTAGTATGGTGAGTCACTCTAAATATCATGCGCTTATGTTTAAATTAAAAAATGTACCGGGCGTGGGTGAAATAAGTTGCGCCATATTCAGAGTTAATTGTCATATTCTTGCCGTGCTGGATAAGCGCCTTGATAATAAATCACCCGGTATGGGCATCGTCAGTCCTCTTGCGGAAATTAGACAGACGCTGCAACTCATGAGTACGGTCTATGTGGGCGGTAGAGCGGTGCAGCATTCATATCGGCGTTGAGTGCCATCACAAATCCCGCTTTAAACGAGGTAATCCGACTCCGGATACTGCGTCTGAGACAGTACATTACGAAAAAGCCCCTGATTTTTTTATAGTGCGCACAGCGAAATGCAACAGCATTTTGCCCTGGTTACTATTGAGTTACATGTAAAGGATACCCTTCAATCAAGACGCGCTGAGAATACATCCGTGTACGCTCGGCAGCAGCATCCCTGCTGCTGACGGT
>JAVVEE010000017.1:0-40536 GCA_032251315.1 Gammaproteobacteria bacterium | reverse complement strand
ATGGCAGTGCTGAGATGCAAGCGGGTATTCTGATACTGCAACACCAGGTCAGTCGACGGCATGATCTGCTTTGCAGTGCTGGTCTGGACCTTAACAAAAGCGGAATCCTTTGATTCCAGGCTGCGCTTGCGTTTCAGGAAGTATTTGTAATCCAGGTTTTGTTGCTGGCAGAACGCTGCTGGCGTACAGCCACTGCTTTTAAACTGTTGGATAATGCTAAGCCACTCGCTATGGCGACGATATTTACGATTTTTCATGAATGACTCCTCAGTAGTGGATCTGAGGCGTCAGTTTATAAAGTCAGGTTGGTTTTGCTAGGTGTGGTTTACTGGATGCTCACCTTAAACCAATGCCCATAACCATCAAACAACCCGAGACCGAAAAGGAATTCGAAGCCTATTACGAACTACGCTGGCGTGTGCTGCGTGAACCGTGGCAGCAGCCCGCAGGCTCGGAAAAAGATGAGCTGGAAATCGAAAGTTTTCACATTATGGCCAGTGATGAAAACAATAAGGTCGTTGGCGTTGGGCGTTTACATTTCAACACCAAAACAGAAGCGCAAATCCGTTATATGGCGGTTGCTCCCGAATATGAAACACAGGGCATCGGCACATCAATCCTCGAAGCACTGGAAGCAAAAGCCAGACAGCAACAATATAAAACCATCGTGCTGCACGCACGCGAAAATGTGGTGGGTTTTTACCAGAAGAAAGGTTATGAACTATTAGAAAAAAGTCATTTGTTATTTGGCACTATTCAGCATTTCAGAATGTGCAAAAAGATTTTCTGATACTCTGAAAACAAACATCACCAGTCCGGCAAAATGCAGGTAGAAAATACCCAACACGGCTGAGCCTGTCAGCTGTGCAACAGATTCTAAAATTGAACTGTATATTCCACCGGTTTTTTTCTGGATGAGGATTTATAATATTAATAACAACATACAACATATCCATAAAACTCAGTAAAAAAACATAATGTCAACAAAATTCAAGCCACTGCTCGCATTATTTATACTATTGATGGTCGCCACACCCACACACGCCGACAATATAAACGTCGCTGTTGCCAGCAACTTCTCACATACGCTGCAAATGCTGGCCGGCGATTTCAAAGAAAAAACCGGCCATCAACTCCGCATCAGCAGTGCGTCTACCGGCAAGCTTTATACCCAGATCAACCATGGCGCCCCTTTTGATATATTCATGTCTGCCGACGAAGACAGGCCCGACCGACTCATCGCCGAAGGCAAAGCCAGTGCCGAGCTATCACGTGTTTATGCCATAGGCAGACTGGTTTTAATTTCCAATATCAAGGCGAAAAAAACCTGTCAGAATGTGCTCGACAGCCCTGCACTAAAAAAATTCGCAATTGCCAATCCAAAAACCGCACCTTATGGCTTAGCCGCGCAGCAGACACTTGAAAAACTTCAGCGCTGGCAGACACTCAAGTCTAAATTAGTCATGGGTGAGAATATTGCACAAACGCTACAGTTTGTTGCAACGGCCAATGCCGGCGCTGGTTTTATTGCACAATCCATGTTGCGGCAAGGCGCGAAAATCAATCTGGCCTGCGAATGGGAAGTCCCTGTGGATATGCATGACCCCATCAAACAAAAAATGCTAGTATTAACAAAAGCATCGAATAAACCTGCCGTTATCGCCTTCTGGCATTACATGCAAACAGATACTGCCAAAACTATTATAAAAAACAGCGGCTATGATGCGCCTTAAATGATGCAGCGCACCGGATAACAAACATAACCCATGGAACTCTTTCCCGGCTTTGGCCCCCTGCTTCTTAGCGTTAAACTCGCCGCGCTCACTACGCTGATTCTGCTAATCATCAGCACACCTCTGGCCTGGTGGCTGAGCACAACCCGGGCGAAATTCAAACCATTAATCGAAACCATCGTGGCACTGCCTATCGTGCTACCGCCCACGGTCATGGGCTTCTATCTGCTGATTTTGTTAAGCCCGCAGGGTGTCGTCGGTAGCTGGTGGTTAGAGCTGACTGGTGAGACCCTTACCTTCAGCTTTTCCGGCCTTGTCATCGCCTCTGTGCTGTACAGCTTCCCCTTTGTGGTGCAGCCCCTGCAAAGTGCGTTTGAAGGCGTCAGCCATGATCTAATGGAAGCGGCGCACACACTGGGTGCCAAACCGCTGGATGCATTTTTCAGCATCGCCGTGCCACTTGCCAAACGCGGTTTTCTTACCGCTAGCGTACTGGGTTTTGCGCACACTCTGGGTGAGTTCGGCGTGGTTCTGATGGTGGGTGGCAACATACCGGATGAAACTCGCGTCGTCTCTATCGCCATTTATGATCATGTAGAAATGCTGGAGTATGATAAAGCACACATACTCTCAATTATTCTACTTGTTTTTGCTTTTCTGGCGATATTGCTGATGTACACGGTTAATCATAAGCAGGGGCGCAGACAATGAAAGCGAACCACTGCCGGATTAAACTGCAACGCGAAGACTTCACCGTTGAAGCCGAGTTTGCTATCCCCGCACACGGTGTCACCGGCATCTTCGGGCACTCCGGCTCGGGCAAAACCACGCTGCTGAGATGCATCGCCGGCCTGGAAAAAGAGGTACAGGGCCATATTGAAATTAACGGCCAGACCTGGCTCAGCGACAGCCGGAACCTGTCCAGTCAGGACAGAAACATCGGTTATATCTTTCAGGAGGGTCGACTGTTTCCGCATCTGAGCGTGCAGGCCAATCTCGATTATGGCGTCAAACGCTGCACCGCGCAAAATACCACCTCGCTGAATCGTGATCACCTGTTTGAACTGTTCAACATCGGCCACCTGCTCGCGCGCAAACCGCACCAGCTTTCCGGCGGCGAAAAACAGCGTGTCGCCATTGCTCGCGCGCTGCTGAAAAATCCGCAAATCATGCTGCTGGACGAGCCCCTGGCTTCGCTGGATGAAATGCGCAAACAGGAAATCCTGCCTTTCCTGGATCGCCTGCACAGGGAATTCAACATCCCCATGCTCTATGTCAGCCACAGCATTGAAGAGGTCACGCGCCTGTGTGATTCCATACTGGTGATGGAACAGGGTCGTATACAGTTCGAAGGGCGCTTACACGGGGCTTTAGTTGCACCCGAATCACCGCTGGCAAAATCAAACAATGCCGCCGCTGTTTTAGACGGTACCGTTATAAAACAGGAAAAAGAATTTCAACTTTCAACCATACAAACCAGCAATGGCAATAATATTATTGTGCCCGGCGTTGCCAACCTTGGACAGCAAGTGCGCATACATATTCATGCCAACAATGTCAGCCTGTGTAAAAAAGCCATTTCTGACAGCAGTATTTTAAATATTATTGAAGGTACCATTTCCGCGATTATAGAGAAGACCGGACCACACGCTCTATTACAGATTAACAGCCGTAACGATATCTTTCTGGCGCGGATCACGAAAAAATCGCATTACCAACTCGGGCTTGATATCGGCCAGCGGATATTCATGCAAATAAAAGCCGTTTCAATCTATGGCACATAAACGCAAACGCACTCAAGCATGTGCACACGCAGTTACCCCGCCAGTATTGATGGGGATGGATGGTTGTTGCCGTCTGATTAACGAATAAGACACGCGACTGTGGTGTCATCTTGGCACGCTTTAATCAGCTAATACTCGACGTTGATCCATCTGTTGCACTAGCAGGTTGTATACACGCCTTTTATTAACTGCAAATCAGTTAAAAAATCGGCCCCAGGGGTTCATTGCTTTCGGCTTCCATGATGATATCTGTTTCGTTCATGTCACCGGTTATATCGATATTCACACCGCGCACACCAGGCATGGTTTTCAGGATATACGCGGCCATTAACATCACCAGTTTTTCATTTTCGGTTTCGATGGCGGTGAGTAATTTATCTGCGGCGATCTGGCAGCGCTGTTCGGCGTCGGGGTTATCTACCCAGTCGCGGCTCATCTGCCAGCCTTTGTCCATGTCGGCGTTCATCTGGGCAAAAAAATCCGAGGCTTCGAACAAAATCTGGTCGGGTACTTCAAAGGCGTTGCTGCGACCTTCGACAATGATATTGAGTTTCATACGGCTAAATCCTGGGTAATTCCTGCTAACATTGGCAATAAATTATACTTTAATTGGGGCAAATAAATGCTGCTGACTTTACCTAATGTATTAAATAAAGAGGAGCTGGCGGTGGTGCACGATCTGCTGGCGCGTGGCCGGTTTGTCGACGGCAAACTGAGCGCGGGTGATGAGGCGATTCGCGTCAAGCACAATCAGGAGCTGAGCGCCAATGACGAGCTTATGGTGCCGCTGAACAATCTGTTGATGGGTCGGCTGATCAATCATCCGGTCTATCTGGCGGCGGCTCTGCCGCTGAAGATCGCCGCGCCCTATTACGCCAAATACGGCAAGGGCATGGCCTATGGCAACCATGTCGATGATCCGGTGATGGGGCCGGTGGGCCAGCGTTACCGCTCTGATCTGTCGATTACGGTGTTTCTCAATGAGCCGCAGGATTACGAAGGCGGCGAGCTCACCATCCAGACCTCGTTCGGCGATCAGGCGGTGAAGTTCAAAGCCGGTGATGCGGTAATGTACCCCTCTTCCAGCACGCACCGCGTGGCTGAGGTCACTGGCGGTGAACGCATTGTCGCGGTCACCTGGCTGCAAAGCATGGTACGTGACCCGGCCAGACGCGAGCTGCTTTACAGCCTGCATCAGGCCCGCGAAGAACTGCTGAAAAACCAGCCCGGCACCACCGCCACCGAACAGGTGAGCAACAGTTATGTGAATCTGGTGCGGATGTGGTCGGATACTTAGTGCATGGCAGTGCGAAAATCGAACAGGTTGCCGGGTTTTAGCTTTTCTTTAGTAGGTGCGGATAAACGCAGATAAAAACAAACAATTTGATTTTTGCAGGCAAAAAAAACCGTATCCTGCTTAAAACAGGACACGGTTTTTTCGTTTTAGCCGGTGCTGAAGCGGGACTTCAGCTCAGGCATCTAGCGTTCTGAACCTGCTTCTTTATGAGCAAGATCAACCACTTCCATGGCCAGATCGCGGTATTTTTGGCGGTAACCGTCCAATTCAGAATTGGCTTCAGGGGTGTAGTATTCTTCCTGGGTAACACCAGAAGCATGCTCTTTTGCCATGAATTTCTTCTGCATTTCCAGCATTTCTTTGATTTTGTCTGTTTTCGCGCTCATAGTTTTATACCTTTGTTGAACGACCGGCTGATGCCCGTCTTCTTAAAATCAGGTGTCGGATTCTAGCATTGACCAGAAAACACCCCCTATACCCCATAAGGGTAAGATTAATAGCCGCCTTTACGTGTGCTTTGTGGGCAGCCGCCGATTTTCAGGCCCTGCTTTGAAGGCATGCCGGGGAACATTTCGTACATCTCTTTGGAAGTGAGTTTACGGCCCCATTTTTTACCCATGGTTTTCATGATTGTGCGTTCATTGGGCTCGTTACCGGCTAATGTTTCTTCACGTACGTAATTTACCACGTCCCATTGGTCCTGAGTGGGTTCGATGCCTTCTTCAGCGAAAAGCTCTTTTGCTATTTCCTCATTCCAGTCTGTGGCGTTAACCAGATAGCCATTTTCTGTCCTTTCAATTGATTCAAGTGCCATAATATTCTCACCTTTATATCTAGCTTTTAATGAAGTTTGTAAAATTTGTGGCTGAATATTAAATCAGATGAAACAAGGTTTCCACCTGCTCAAAAGGGATATTAGCCAATTTAATCCTTTCAGGCTTCTGGCTAGGTACCTGAAAAATGCGTCTTTTCTTCGCTTTCGCCCACGGCTTTGATGCCTTTATGCGGCATTAAAATGCCGCAGCCGAGGTGTCGGTGTTCGCCTATGCCCTGCTCCTGCAGGGCGATGGAAGTCTGTTTATCGAGGTCGGCGATCATCAGGCTGCGGGTTTCGAGCGCATTGTCGGGGGTATGGATGGTGTGGCTGATACCGCACAGCATTTTTCGCAGATGGATGTCGCGTTGTGCCAGCGATTCGATCACCCATTGCAGAAAACCCTCTTCATCCAGGCCGTCGGGGACAACAACGTAACGCGAGAATAATGTGCCCAGGGGGCTCAGCGGTTTTTCGATGGCTTCGCCGATTTGTAACTCGTGCCCGGCAATGTCTATTTTTTTGCCTACCAGCGCCAGGGTTGCTTCGGCTCGGGCTTTGGGCACCCTCAGATTCATCCGGGTGCGCCGCGACAGGTACATGAGTTCATCATCAGAAGGACGTTCCCAGCCGTTGCCGGTGGTGGCGCCGTGTATCTGGTGAATACCGGCCTCCGGCTCTTCGGCCAGCCAGGGCAGTATTTCATACAGAGCCTGCGACAGTTCCCATGCGTGCATGGTCGGCAGCTGTTTGCAGTTGATTTTGAATGACAGATCAACCACCTTCTCCACCGGGGCATATTCGGCTACTTTGTTTTCGTCTTCCCACAGCATGATTAAATCTTACTCCTGCCGGGCGGTGAAAGCCGCTTCCAGCTTGTCCTGCCAGTCGTTGGGGGTGTCGGGGTATGAGGGCTTCACGTCCATCTGAAAAAACAGTTCGCCCTGTTTGGCTCTTTTACCCAGCTCTTTTTTCAGGTCTTCGAAGCTCTCCAGCTCCTGCCCCTGTAACATCACTTCACTTAACCAAAGCATTCTATATATTCCTCATGTTTATGCGTTTTGCACGGGGTTCAGCCCGGCAATCTGTTCATAATACCTTGCCCGATACATCAGACGATGTTGCCTGTCACTGTCTTCAAAAGCACTGCGATTGTGCAATATGTTGTTGCAGATAATGCCCTGCCCGGCACTCAGCCGGTATTTAAGGGCGATGGCTTCATCCGCCAGTTTTTCGCTGATGAATTCGACCGCTTCACGGGTCGGGGCGTCATCGCGCCATTCAATATTTCGTTTGCGCGCCGAATAGCGCATGTGCAGATTTCCCGTAGCTTTGTCGACGGAAAATACCGGGCCAGTTCTGGCTTTGCGAATTTCAACGCCGGCTTCGACATTGGCGGGAATGGTCATCGCCTGAGGGTGCATCAGGGCTTCGATCCAGGCCGGGTTGCGCTCGCGCAGGGCGATATACAGCTGCTCATGATCCAGCAGGCTATTAACGCCACCGCTCGCCGCTGGGCTGGCACAGTGCATGATGATGGTTCGAATCTGTTTCTCCGGCGCATTGTAATAGCCGTCAGTATGCCAGCTCAGCGGTCTGTTGGTGTAGGGAATATACTGATTCCCCTCTTGCGCACGTACCTGCAGGCTGCTGACACTGTCTTCATCCGAGCGCAAATTATCATCCAGCGACAGCAGTCCCAGCTGTCGCCCCAACTCAGGCAGCCAGCTTTTGTCGTTGTGCGACGGCTCGCGCAGTTGATAAATAGCCACACCAAAGGCAGCGCATCGCTGCGTGATTGCCGCAATCTCATTTTTATGCAGTGTATATGGATTCGCAATCTCTACATTCAATGCTTCGGCATCGACAGGCAGCAGCGCCAGCTTTGCATTGCGCCATAGCTCATAATCACGACTACACGAAAGATCGAACACGCTGGAGCGATCGTGGCAATTATCTGAGGGATTGTGGTTATTGAGATTGAGCATACATTACACAGGTATTCTGTAAACTAATGACTTAGGATGGGGGCATTGGTTCAAAAAAACAATATCACTTAAGGAGAAGCCGGTAAACGCTGTCCTGCTTTAAACGATTGACTCATTAATATAGGGGTATTAATATATCAGCACTTTTGTTGCGAAGTGCACAGGTGCGATAAGACACCGGCCTAAAAAACAGTGCTGTTGCAATTTTAAGCAGAACCCAGCCGGCTCCGCATAAAAAATAAAACTCTATCCCTTTTGGGGTAAAAGTGGATACCCCTCCCCCCCCAAGGGTAGGGTTCTCCACAGGCCCTGCTCACTCTAGACTTTGTTACCAGATTTCCTCCCAGGATTATTGTTGCAAGACATAATCCCTTTGGGATGTTGAGAACATTTTGATTTGGGAATACAATTGATTCCCGATTTCAACCAAAATACAATGTTTCGATCATAAGATCGCGACAACGACAGTACAAC
The DNA here is from genome assembly GCA_032251315.1 of Gammaproteobacteria bacterium. Lineage (GTDB taxonomy): Bacteria > Pseudomonadota > Gammaproteobacteria > SZUA-229 > SZUA-229 > LH-M37. The sequence continues at coordinate 32,446 of JAVVEE010000017.1, read as the reverse complement.
AGGAGACAATCCATGGCCAAAAAGATATACGAAACACCGATGCTGGACGTCCTTGAAGAAGGACCATGGCCCAGTTTTATTTCTGGTATCAAGAGACTTCGTGACGAACATCCCGATGAGCGCATCCAGAACGTAACAAGCAGCCTACTCGGTCAGCTTGAGCACTCTTACGAAACACGTAAGGGTTACTGGAAAGGCGGCACCGTCTCTGTATTTGGATATGGCGGCGGTATTATCCCCCGCTTCTCTGAAGTGGCTTCTGCTTTCCCTGAGTCCAAAGAGTTCCACACCATTCGCGTTCAGCCACCTGCCGGCAACCACTACACCACTGCCATGCTGCGCCAACTGGGCGATAGCTGGGAAAAACACGGCTCAGGCCTGCAAACTTTCCACGGCCAGACCGGTAACATCATGTTCATCGGTACTACCACTGTAGGCACTCAGCACTTCTTTGATGACATCAACGCCTACGGTTGGGATCTGGGTGGTGCGGGTCCTTGTGTACGTACTGCGATGTCCTGTGTGGGCGCTGCACGTTGCGAGATGTCCAACTGTAACGAACACGGCATTCACCGTCACCTGGTAAACAACTTTACCGATGACGTACATCGTCCTGCCCTGCCTTACAAGTTCAAATTCAAAGTTTCAGGTTGCCCTAACGACTGCCAGAACGCCATTGAGCGTGCTGACATGGCTGTAATCGGCACATGGCGCGACGACATGAAAGTCGACCAGGAAGCGATTAAGGCTTATGTCGGCACCAAAGGCCGCCAGTACATTAACGACAACGTCATTACCCGTTGCCCGACCAATGCCCTGGTTCTGAACGACGACGACACTCTGACCGTTGATAACCATAACTGTGTTCGTTGCATGCATTGCCTGAACGTTTTACCTAAAGCGTTGCACCCTGGTGATGACAAAGGCGTGACCATTCTGATTGGTGGTAAACGTACTCTGAAGATCGGCGACCTGATGGGTACTGTTGTGGTTCCCTTCAAGAAGCTGGAAACTGAGGAAGACTACGAAACACTGATCGAAATGGCTGAAGAAATCATCGATTTCTGGGCTGAAAACGGTCTTGAACACGAACGTTGCGGTGAAATGATCGAGCGTATCGGCCTGGTTAACTTCCTTGAAGGCGTTGACTTCGATCTGGAAGTTGATCCGAACATGGTCAGCAACCCACGTCAAAGTTCATACGTTCGTATGGATGGCTGGGATGATGAAGCGATCAAATGGTTTGAGCGTAAGCAAGAAGCTGCCAACGCTTAATTCAAGCGGAAAAAATAACACGGAGGGGGTTAACCCCCCCCTTCTTAAATAACATATTAGAAATTATTTGAGGAAGAACCATGAGTGATAAACCTCGTTCACCGATTGAATCTGGCTGTCCTGACGCGTTTCAGTACATGCACCCTGTTATGCGCAAAAACTATGGCGCATGGAAATATCATGAGCACCCTAAGCCAGGCGTCCTGCGTCACGTAGCTTATAGCGGCGACGAAATCTGGACTGTACGTGTCGGAACACAGCGTATTCTGGACATCTTCTCTTTACGCAAAATTTGTGACATTGGTGATGAATTTGCTGATGGCTACATTCACTTCACTATCCGTAGTAACGTTGAATACATGGTTTCAGATGCGTCTAAAGTTGAGCCTCTGATCAAAGCCATTACTGACGCGGGTTTCATCGTTGGTGGCACACAGAACTCTGTTGCCATGATGTCACATACTCAGGGCTGGCTGCATTGCGATATTCCCGGCACAGATGCTTCAGGTGTTGTGAAATCGATGATGGATGAGCTGATCGACGAGTTCCGTAATGCTGATATGCCTAACCGCGTCCATCTCACTACTTCCTGTTGCCAGATTAACTGCGGCGGCCAGGGTGATATTGCGATTAACATCCAGCACACCAAACCACCTAAAATCAATCATGACCTGGTGTCTAATGTTTGTGAACGTCCAACCGTTGTGGCACGTTGCCCGGTTGCAGCGATTCGTCCTGCTATGGTTAACGGCAAACCTACCCTGGAAGTTGATGAGAAGAAATGCATCTGTTGTGGTGCCTGTTTCCCTCCTTGCCCTCCCATGCAGATCAACGATGCAGAGCATTCCAAGTTGGCAGTATGGGTAGGTGGTAATCACTCCAATGCACGTAGCAAACCTACTTTCCAGAAACTGGTTGCTGCCGGCATTCCTAACAACCCACCACGCTGGCCTGAAGCAACTGCCATTGTTAAGCAGATTCTTAAAGCTTACAAAGCGGATGCCAAAGACTGGGAACGCATGAACGACTGGATTGAACGTATCGGCTGGCCCCGTTTCTTCGAGAAAACAGGTCTTCCGTTCACCAAGTACCACATCGATAACTGGCGCGGTGCCCGTAATAGCTTAAATGCATCAACCCATATTCGTTTCTAAGGAGATTCTGTGAAAATAGCGCTTCAAATTAATGAAGGTCCGTACCAGCATCAGGCAGCAGATAGTGCAATTCAGTTCACTAAAGCTGTGCTGGCCAGGGGCCACGAAATTTACCGAGTGTTCTTCTATCATGATGGCGTGAATAATGCGACTCGTCTCGCTATTCCGCCTCAGGATGACCGTAACATCTACGAAGAGTGGACCAAGTTACAGAAAGAACATAATCTTGACCTGGTTGTATGCATCGCCGCAGCTCAACGCCGTGGCCTGATTGACGAAGACGAAATGAAACGTCAGGGCAAAGATGCTAACAACATTGCGGAAGGTTTCCGTATATCCGGCCTGGGTCAGTTGATCGAAGCCGGGATTGAAGCTGACCGTCTGATCGTATTCGGTGCATAAGGGGAAATACAATGTCAAAAAAATTCATGTATATCAACCGCAAAGCGCCGTATGGTACTATTTACGCACTGGAATCGTTGGAAGTAGTGCTCATTGGTGCCGCTTTTGACCAGGACGTAAGCCTCGCTTTCATTGGTGACGGTGTTTACCAGTTAACCAAAGGACAAAACACAAAAGCTATTGGGCAGAAGAACTTTTCTACTGTTTATATGGCTCTGGGTGACTACGACGTAAATAAAATTTATGTCGAAAAAGAGTCCCTTGAAGAACGCGGCCTCACGCTTGATGATCTTCAGCATCTGGTTTGGGAAGATGAAGATGAAGACTATGCTGAAAAAGACTCGATTCGTCTTGTCAGCAGATCTGAAATGTCCGATGTTCTTGATAATCAAGACGTAGTACTGAGCTTCTAGGAGATATAAATATGACAATGCTACACACAGTAAATAAATCTCCGTTTGAATCAAAGACTTTTGATACCTGCTTAGGCCTGGCCAAAAGTGGCTCAACAATACTGCTGATTGAAGACGGTGTTTACGCTGCGACCACTGGCAACAGTGTCGCTGACAAAATCAAAAACACTAGTGACATCAACTTCTGCGTACTGGGTGCTGACGCACAGGCACGTGGAATAGAAGCAAAACTGGCTGAGGGTATCAAGGTAGTTGATTACGAGGGCTTTGTTGATTTGGTTGCCGAGCACGACACAGTACAAGCTTGGTTTTAATTTTTAATTTTTTATTTTCGTTCTCAACGAGGAGAGCAACATCATGGCTATTGAAGCAAACGGTAAAGTATTTGAAACAGATGAAGAAGGTTACCTGTCTAATTTGAATGAGTGGGAACCAGAAGTAGCAACAGCAATGGCTGCGGCAGAAGATTGTGAACTGACTCAGGAACACTGGGACATCATCAACTTCCTGCGTGAATACTACGAAGAATACCAGATTGCCCCTGCAGTACGCGTACTGACTAAAGCAGTTGGCAAACGTCTGGGTAAAGAAAAAGGCAACAGCAAGTACCTGTACGAACTGTTCCCTTATGGTCCAGGCAAACAGGCATGTAAATATGCCGGCCTACCTAAACCTACAGGTTGTGTATAAACACTGACCTGAGAACAGGGGGTCAGAAAAATTCTACCCCCTGCTTTTTTATGATTTTTTAATTTTCAGTAACACTAGGGCGAGACACAATAACCATGACTGCTTTAAGTATTATATACGTCGTGCTTTTCTATGTAGCCATGATCATTCTGGTTGGCGGTATCGTCAATAAGATAATGCAATATAAACGTGTTCCCGCACCACTGAAAATTCCGGTGACTCCTGCGCCACTTACACCCGGCGGCGTTGTTTACCGACAATTCAATGAGGTTGTTTTTTTTAACAGCCTTTTCCGCGCCAGCAAATGGACCTGGCTCTTCGGCTGGATATTTCACCTGTCCCTGCTGCTCGCATTTTTCCGTCATCTGCGTTACGCGTTGAGTCCAGATTCTTTCATCTGGCCCCTGATTAACCTTGAAGTAGTTCAAAGCTTTGGCAAGTATGCCGGCTTCACCATGGTTATCGGTCTGATTGGCCTGTTCGGTCGCAGAATTTTCGTTGATCGTGTGCGCTATATATCAGCTGCGTCGGACTATCTGATGCTGATTTTGATTGCGCTGATCGCGATCAGCGGTTTGATGATGAGCTTTGTTACCCCCACAGACATCAGCCAGTTGAAAGCTTTTATCCTGGGCCTGTTTTTTTTAGACTGGCAAAATCTGCCCAGTGATCTTATTTTACTGGCACACCTGACATTAGTGTTGTTCCTGATGGTGATATTCCCCGTCAGCAAGCTCCTGCATGCCCCGGGTCTGTTTTTTGCAGCAACACGTTATCAGATTGATAACCCCCGTGAAAAACGTCATCTGTCACCCTGGGGTGCTGAGCTTGAAGCCAAAGATGGTCGTAATACTTAATTGATTTATTACTGCGATTATTAGTAAGTTTAAATAGAAGTAACTGCAACTATAAAAAGCTGAGAAACAAGAATGGCTGATTACGAGATACCAGAAACGCATGAATTCCCCGTCATTCCATCCATTATGGAAGGCGCGATGGCGCACAGCTCACCCTATGTCGCCAATGTAGAGTTTCAGGAAGCCATGGGCTTTCCCAGCCCTAAAGAACCTGGCCAGCTGATTGAGGGCTGGAAAGAAAAGTTCCTGGAGTTGCTGGAAGAGAAACTTGGCAAATATCGCTCTTTGCTGGTATTTATGGACACCTGCGTCAAATGCGGTGCCTGCACCGACAAATGCCACTACTTTCTGGGTACGGCTGATCCCAAAAATATGCCAGTTGCGCGTCAAGATCTTATTCGTCAGATTTATCGTCGTTACTTCACGCTTCCCGGAAAAATTTTCGGCAAACTGGGTATCCCCGGCTTTGTCGGCGCAGCCGAACTGACCGAAGAAGCAGTCAGGGAAATGTACAGCTACTACCACCAGTGTTCAGAGTGCCGTCGTTGTGCAGTGTTCTGCCCTTTTGGTATAGATACAGCTGAAGTCACCATGGCGGCTCGCGATATTCTGGCCAACATCGGCATGGGTCAGAAATACTCTAACCAGATCATTCCCAAGGTTCACAAAATCGGCAACAACCTCGGCCTGCCCGAAGCCGCACTGGCCGATACGCTGGAAGGCCTGGAAGAAGAAGTGGAAGAGGATATCGGCATAAAAGTCCGCTTCCCGCTGGATGAAAAAGGCGCTGACATACTGCTGGTGACTCCTTCCGCCGACTTCTTTGCTGAACCCCACGTTGATGGTCTGATCGGTTACGCCAAAGTCTTTCATGCGGCGGGCGTTAGCTGGACATTGAGTTCACAGGCTTCCGAAGCAGCTAACTTTGGCCTGTTCATCGGCAACTATGAGTCCATGCGTAATATTGCACTGCGCATTCGCGATGAAGCGAAAAGGCTAGGTGTAAAACGTATTATTTTTGGTGAATGCGGACATGCCTGGCGTGTGGCCTACAACCATCTGAATACGCTGGCCGGCCCGTGGGACTTTCTTGATCAGAACTACCCTGTTCCCCAGCATATTCTTGAGTTCACCAAGGACTGCCTGGACAGAGGCATACTGAACATAGACAAGTCAGAAAATGACCACATGACACTGACCTTCCACGATTCCTGTAACATTGCCCGGGCTTCACGTATCGGTGCGGAAGTGGGCAGTCAGTTCACCACCCCACGTGCAGTAATTAAAGCGGTGTGTAACAATTTTTATGATATGTCCGCCAACACCATCCATGACGAAACTTTCTGTTGCGGTGGTGGTGGTGGTCTATTGACCGACGACTTGATGGAATTACGCATCAAGGGCGCGCTACCCAGGATGGAAGCACTGAAAAATGTTATCGCCGACAACGGCGTAACGCATATGGCCGCCATCTGTGCCATCTGCAAATCACAATTTACCAAAGTTTTGCCCTACTACGGCATGACTATGGATCAAATCGTCAGCGTTCATCAGCTAGTCAGCAGTGCCATCATTCTAGATGGTCAGGGCGACGAAGCCGAAGAGCCTGAAGAAGCAGAAGAATCTGCGTAAATAACTTTTATATTTGATTAATCCCGGCAACGGTTAAGCGATAGGAGAACTGGCATGGCCACTTCCAAAGAAGACATGCAAAAAGAAAATTTCACCTTCAGAATGTTTAAAGAAGGTAAGAGTAATTGGGATTCATTTACTGACCTGATCTTCAAAGAAGACACGTCACACAAATGCCCGACATATGTTCACCGTACACCACCCTGTCAGGGTAGTTGTCCTTCCGGTGAAGACATTCGCGGCTGGCTGGATATCGTACGTGGTATCGAAACTCCGCCCGAAGGCGTTTCCATGCAGGAGTATGCCTTCCGTCGTTCGACCGATGCCAATCCATTCCCATCGATGATGGGTCGTGTCTGCCCCGCTCCCTGTGAGACCGGCTGCAACCGTAACGATGTTGAAGAATTTGTCGGCATTAACTCTGTTGAGCAGTACATTGGAGATTCGGCTTTCGAAGGCGGCTTCAAATTTGACAACAGCGCAGAAATGACCGGCAAGAAAATCGCCATCATCGGCGGTGGTCCTGCCGGTATGGCGGCGGCCTATCAGCTGCGTCGCAAAGGCATTGCCTCAACCATTTTTGACGACCATTCCGAACTCGGCGGCATGATGCGTTACGGCATCCCCGGCTACCGTACTCCACGTGATTACCTCGACAACGAATGCCAGCGCATTATCGACATGGGTCACATTGAGACCCGCCTGAACACCCGTGTGGGCAAAGACGTCAGTCTCGCCGATGTGGAAAAAGAGTTCGATGGCGTTTTATGGGCACTGGGCTGTAAAGCCGGTCGCGGACTTTTTGTAGAAGGCTGGAACGAAACACCTAACTGTGTTTCTGCGGTTGATTATCTCGAGCAGTTCAACAAAGGCGACATGAAATACACCGCCAACAAGATTCTCTGTGTGGGTGGTGGTGATACCTCTATCGACGTGGTATCGGTTACCCGCCGTATCGGCACACTGAAAGATTACAATGAAAAGCCTGAAGACGTTGTCACAGGTGCCAGCGCTCACGGCGATATTGATGCTTCGGCGAAAAAAGCCTGTGAGAGCGTGGTACTGACTGCATTGTTCAAGCAGGAAGACATGACTGCGGCAGAGCATGAAGTTCAGGACGCGCTGATCGAAGGCGTCACCATCATGAACGAAGTCATGCCCGTTGAAATAATCAAAGACGCCAACGGTCGCGCGACTGCACTAAAGCTGGTCGATAGCCAGTTTGTTAACAATGCCCCTGTGCCTGTTGAAGGCGGCAAAGAGTACATCGTTGAAGCTGACCTGATTATTGCTGCGATTGGCCAAACCGGTGATCTTACCGGTCTGGAAGAATTCGATAACGGCCGTGGCCTGATCGACGCTGACAATTTCTACCGTGTACCAGGCAAGGACAATCACTTTGTATGTGGCGATATCGTGCGTCCACACCTGCTGACGACTGTCATTGGTCAGGCCTCGATCGTGGCTGACACCATTGAAGCCTACTTGAACCAGAAAAAAATCGACAAGCGACCCAAAGTTGACGTTCATCACTTCAAATTGACTGAAAAGATGAAAGAAGCCGGTCTGCAAACTGAAGCCTATGACGTTGCTCAGCATAAAGATGATGCACAGCGCGGCACCGACACTCAGGCTTATGCGATTCATAACTATGAAGATCGCTCATCGCAGGAAATCATTTCCACAGACCACATGTTCCTGGGCCATTTCAGCTACACGCCCCGCATCTTGCGCTCTACTGATGTGCCCTCTTCTGATGAAGTGCTGGGTCACTTTGCTGAGCGCCAGGCAGGTCTGAGTGACGACGCAGCTGTAGCTGAAGCTGGTCGCTGCATGAGCTGTGGTATGTGTTTCGAGTGCGACAACTGCGTCATTTACTGCCCACAGGATGCGGTCTTCAAGGTAAGTAAAGACCAGCATACAACCGGTCGTTATGTTGATACAGACTACAACAAATGTATCGGCTGTCACATCTGTTCCGATGTCTGCCCAACGGGTTACATCGACATGGCTCTGGGCGAAGGTTAATTGCTCGATCAATAACAAGAAGTATGATGGCTGATACTATGACTAAGCGTTTTCTGCGTATATCACTGATCCTCACCGGATTGATCCTGCTATTCCCTTTACAGGGAATGGCGGATACCCCCCTCCCTTCAATTTCTCTTCCTGAAGGTGAAGGGGTTAAATGCGTTGAACCGGTGGATGACATCCGCCGCAACCACATGGACTACCTTCTGCATCAGCGTGATAAAACGGTGTATGAGGGTATTCGGACCAAAAAGCATAGTTTAGCCAATTGTATCGATTGTCACGTACAGCCCAACGAACAGGGTGTCGTGCCTGTCCATGATGATAAGGAGCACTTCTGCAATGCCTGTCATCAATATGCGGCAGTTCAGATCGACTGCTTTGAATGCCATGCAGATCGCCCGCAAGAGTACATTAATCGTAATTCTAAGCCCCAGGCGCTTCAGCAACAGCTGAAGGAAAGACTGATGGCTAAAGAAATGGGGGCACACTAATGGCTGATCAAATTAACGATTCAAGACGTAATTTTCTATCTAAAGCGGCCATCGCCGGTAGCATAACGCTGGCACCGGGCGTATTGCTGCATCAGACTGCACACGCTAAGCCCGATGATCAGGCTGTCAGCAGCGACGTTCGCTGGGGCATGCTAATTGATACTGAGAAATGCGCCAAAGGCTGTACCGGCTGTGTTGATGCCTGTAACGAGGAGTTTGATTTAATTGGCAGCATGCCAAAATCCTCTGAGGCACAGAAGACTCAATATATCCGTAAGGTTTCACTGGTCGAAAAGCAGACCAAACATGAAATCTCATTGCCGATGCTGTGTCAGCATTGCGAAAATCCGCCTTGTGTTGATGTCTGCCCTACCGGCGCATCCTTCAAACGTGTCGACGGCATTGTGCTGGTGGACAAGCATATTTGTATCGGCTGCCGCTATTGCATGATGGCCTGCCCGTACAAAGCGCGTTCATTTGTGCATGAAGCTATCGAAAACCAGACCTTGGCTGCGCCTCGGGGTAAAGGCACGGTTGAATCATGCACCATGTGTGTACATCGTGTTGATAAAGGCGAGATACCCGCCTGTGTGGAAGCCTGCACCGCAGACAATCACAACGCCATGCTCTTTGGTGATATTAACGATCCCGACAGTGAGATTTCCAGAGAGATGAAAAAACACGGTGGCAAGCAGATTCGCGCAGACCTGAAACTCAACACCGGCGTTCGTTATCAGGGACTTTGAGCCCATCGCCCTTAAATCATCCACTGAGTCAATAAACAGATGAAAAAGATCGAATACACAAAAATAAAAGGTCAAAGTGTTGCCTACTACGGGCTGCTGGCAGGTCTGGGTTTCCTGATTCTGATGGGGCTGATTGCCACCTGGTACATGGAACATAACGGTCACTATGTCACCGGCATGAATAACCACATCGTCTGGGGCATGCCCCATATATTTGCTGTGTTTTTGATTGTGGCCGCTTCAGGCGCACTGAACGTCGCCTCAATCTCCTCGGTATTTGGCAAGAAAATGTATGACCCGTTGTCGCGCCTGTCTGCCCTGCTGGCGATAGCCCTGCTAGCCGGTGGCCTGGTTGTATTACTGCTTGACCTGGGTCGACCTGACCGCCTGATTGTGGCGATAACAACCTATAACTTCAAATCTATCTTTGCCTGGAACATTATTCTGTACACCGGCTTCTTCGCCGTTGTGGGCGCCTACATCTGGATGATGATGGATCACAGCATGTACAAGTTTAAAAAGAAGGTCGGCAAAGTCGCATTTGCATGGCGCCTCGTGCTCACCACCGGTACCGGCTCCATCTTCGGTTTCCTGGTGGCAAGATCCGCCTATGATGCGGCCATTATGGCTCCCATGTTCATCATCATGTCGTTTGCTTTCGGTCTGGCGATTTTTCTTCTGATCCTGATGGCGGCCTATAACTGGACTGGCCGCGAATTGGGTGACGTTGTTGTCACCCGCCTGAGAAACCTGCTGGGTGTATTTGTAGCGGCATCGCTTTTCATTACTGCCATCTATCACCTGACTAATCTGTACATCACTCAACACCACGGTGTAGAGGCATTTATTCTTGCTGATGGCGGTATTTACACCAACCTGTTCTGGATCGGACAGGTTTTCCTGGGCGGTCTTCTGCCGCTGGCGCTGATCTACGCCCCCAGCCTTAAAACTAGCCGAAATACGCTGGGCCTGGCCAGTGCGCTGATTATTATCGGCGGCTTCTGCCAGATGTACGTCATCATTATCGGTGGCCAGGCCTATCCGCTTGAGATCTTCCCGGGTTATGAGGTCAGCAATGCATTCTTTGGTGCAATCAGCCAGTACTCGCCTTCTCTGCCCGAAATCATGCTGGGTCTGAGCGGCGTAGCAGTGTCACTGCTACTGGTGACCTTTGCCATCAAAGTTTTGAGATTCCTGCCAGCTTCTCTGTCAGACTCTTTTGCTGACCCCAACGCCACAAAATAAATTCCTTTGCCATTGGCTCTGATCTGGATCAGAGCCAATGACTTTCGAACGACCAGGGGTAACAGGTGAGTCGTTTATTCATTTCCGCAGCGCATAAGTCATCCGGCAAAACCACGGTCAGCATTGGCCTGTGCGCGGCATTAAGTCAGACAGGGAAAATCGTCCAGCCTTTCAAAAAAGGCCCCGACTACATTGACCCGCAATGGCTGGCCCGTGCCAGCAGCTATCAGGCGGCTCCACGTCACTGTTTTAATCTTGATTTTAACACCATGACGCCGGATGAACTTCTGGACACCATTGCCCTGCACTCTGCCGATGCGGACATTAGCCTGATCGAGGGTAACCATGGGCTTTATGATGGCCTTGATCTGGATGGCAGCAACAGCAACGCCGCGCTGGCGAAACTGACGCAAACGCCGGTTATTCTGGTGCTTGACGCGCGCGGTGTGACCCGTGGCATCGCCCCGCTGATTCTGGGTTATCAGGCCTTTGATCGCGACATCAACATCAGGGGGGTGATTCTCAATCAGCTGGGTGGCTCCCGCCATGAAGAAAAGCTGCGGCGCGTGATCGAACATTACACCGACGTGCAGGTGGTCGGCGCAATCCATAAAGATGCCCGTTTTGATATCGATGAACGCCACCTTGGCCTGCTGCCCAGTCATGAAGACCCCCACTCCGAGCATAAAATTGATCTGTTAAAACAGGCCATTATCGATCAGGTTGATATCGACAGTATCATCGAAATCGCCAACAGTGCGCCACCCCTACAACACCCTCTTCCGCCTACGCCAATAATGCCTGCAACCCGGGATATTCGCATTGGCATCATCCGCAATACCGCCTTCTGTTTCTATTATCCCGATGATCTCATCGCGCTGGAACTGGCTGGCGCTGAGCTGGTCACTATAGACAATATTATCGATACCGAGCTGCCTGAGATTGACGGCCTGTTTATCGGCGGCGGTTTCCCGGAAACACATCTGCAGGCGCTCGAAGCCAATCAGTCGATCCGACAGGCTATCTATCAGGCCATTGAAAATGGTCTTCCGGTCTACGCTGAATGCGGTGGCCTGATGTATCTGGCACGTTCAATTCGATGGCAGGACCAGAAAAACAGCATGGTCGGTATTATCCCCGGCGACATCGTTATGGAGAAAAAACCACAGGGTCGCGGTTATGTTCGTCTCAAGGAGACAGCCGGGGGCTTATGGCCATCAAGATCTGATGAGATCATCGCGGCGCATGAATTTCATTATTCTCGTTTTGAAAATCTTGATAATAATGCTAGATTTGCCTTTGAAGTTGTACGTGGAACCGGTATCAATGGTAAAAACGACGGTTATGTGTACAAAAACCTGCTAGCCTGTTACACACACCAGCGTACCAGCAGCAAAAATCGCTGGACTCAACGCTTTGTTGACTTTATCCGCCAGCAGAAAACAGCAACCCCATCAACATGAAAGCCTTATATTTATGATTACAATAACTCCCGAAGCTGCCAAACAAATTCGACTCTCTGCACAGCAGGGCAATACAGAAGGCCTGCCGTTGCGTATCGCCGCAACCAAAAATGAAGATGGCAGCCTTCATTACGGCCTTGGCTTTGATGACAGCAAGGAAGAGGACATCGCGGTCACCTCAGAAGGCGTGAAAATCATTGTCTCCCCGCTGAGCGGCGTGCTGCTTCAGGGCACCACTCTGGACTTTGTTGAAGTTGAATCCGGTAAACGGCAATTTATTTTCATGAACCCTAACGACCCGAGTTATACCCCACCCGCTGCTGACTAAAATAGATGATAAAAACAGCTTATCGAACTTGGCGGGAGCTGACGCATGGCTAACTCTGTTGCCGGCAGCCATAAATGGTCTTTACCTGCGCTCACCACTCTCTATGAACTCAGCTCCATCATTAACGCCGCTGACATTAATAGTCCGCCCTGTACGGGTTCGCTCAAATATATCACCCGAAAGCTGGCTGGCTCAGCTGCGATCATCCGCCTGATTTCCGAAGAAGGCTGGATGGATCTCTACGCCGATTACGGCATGAGCAAGGAACAGATTTCGGATCTTCAACATACGCCGATTGAGCGCTCCTTGTTCGTTTATGAAAACCAGTCCATCAAAGAGGTTCGACGCAGCCCGGCCAGCACTTTAATCGACGATAGAAACGCTGAAATGATTTCGATCCCGGTGCGCCATCATGGCCACACTCTGGGCGTACTCAATATATTCGTGCCTGCAGATCAGCTGCATCTTGATGAAGAAACGGCGTTGATGCTGCTGGCGGCGGGTCAGCATTTCGGCCTCGCTATCGAAAAGCACCGCCTGGATAACGTCGCCCGGCAAAAACTGATTCAGGAAGAGCGCAACATGATTGCCAATGAGCTGCACGATTCCCTGGCGCAAACACTGGCCTCATTGCGTTTTCAGGTGCGCGTCCTCGACCAGACCTTACAGCCCACCAGTGATTACATGGCCATTACCAGTCTGGAACAGGTTGAGCACGGTCTGGAAGAAGCCTATACCGATTTACGCGAACTCATCGCGCACTGCCGGGGCTCTATCGAGCAACAGGGCCTGATCCCCTCCATTGAGCGTGTCGTCTCGAAATTCAGGGAAGATACCGGAATTCATATCCTGCTACAATGCGAATGTAAGGATCCCGGTGTGCCGGCAAATATGGAAATGAATATTTACCGTATTGTGCAGGAAGCGTTGACCAACATTAAAAAACACTCCAATGCACATATCGTTCGAGTGCTGCTGAACTGCGATAACCACGGCCGTTTCCGCATACTGGTGGAAAATGACGGTAAGGGCTTTGATAAGAAGGCGGTCAAAAGCAAAGAAGGCCAGCACCTTGGACTCACGATTATGCAGGAACGCGCCCGCCATCTGGGTGGCCAACTAAGAATTGAAAGCGAGCCGGAAGAAGGCACCCGAATAGAATTGAAATTTCGTTATCTCAGAGAGCAGGCCGAATAAGTTCGAACTCGCTCTACTATTTAAACTTCAACCTATAGACTTAATTATCAGATTATGCGCGTTTTAATTATTGATGATCATGCCCTGTTCCGTGTCGGTCTGAAAGGCCTGCTGGAACAGCGAAACATTGAAGTGGTCGGCGCTGCCGCGCACGGTGCCGAGGGCATCGAACTGGCGGAACAACTCAATCCGGATATTATTCTGCTCGACCTGCGTATGCCTGAGATGGGCGGGCTGGAAGTGCTGCCGATACTGCGCAGCAAACACCCATCGACCCCAGTGGTGATGCTGACCACCAGCAATGACGAAGCCGATCTGATCAAATCACTGCGCACCGGCGCACAGGGTTATCTGTTAAAAGATATGGAACCCGATGAACTGGTAGGAGCCCTGCGCGACATCGAAAAAGGCAAGAATGTGGTCGCCCAGGATCTCACCGACGCGCTCGCCCGAATGGTTCAGGGCGAGACCAATATCAAAGATAACGATGGCCCCTTCTCCACCCTCACCCCGCGCGAACATGAAATATTATGCCTGCTCGCAGAGGGTCAAAGCAACAAACTGATCGCTCGCAATCTCGGCATTTCTGACGGCACGGTCAAACTCCATGTCAAAGCCATTCTCCGCAAACTGGGCATCCATTCGCGGGTGGAAGCCGCCGTGATCGCAGTGGAACAGGGCCTGCGCAACTCCAAACAAAACCAGTAAAGATTATGAAAAAATTTGCAGATCTGGTCGCCGAAGCACGTCAACAAGTCGATGAATTATTCCCCTGGGACGTTGATGAACGTATGCAGGCAGATGAAAATGTTCTGCTTCTGGATATTCGTGAGGAGTGTGAATTTTCCGCTTACCACATCGCTCATTCCATGCTGGTTCCGCGTGGCATTCTCGAGACCGCCTGCGAAGAGGAGTACGAAGACGCAGTGCCTGAATTGATTGCCGCCCGCGAGCGGGAAATTATTTTAATCTGTCGTTCGGGCAACCGCAGCCTGCTGGCGGCTCAAACCATGCAGATTCTGGGTTACCGCAATGTAAAATCGATGCAAACCGGGCTGCGCGGCTGGAACGACTATGAACTGCCGCTGAGAAATGTACGGCAGGAAATTGTTGATCCCGATGAAGTCGACGAGATGCTCAATGCAGGTTTCTGTTCACAGCTCATGCATCCGGACCGCCGCACCATCATCGATTAATTTGCACATCGTGGGAAATCAGTCGTAGCGTTTTCGATCCTTACGTCGACGACCCGCCTGCTGAGAAATCACGCCGGTGACCGCGCTCAGCCCCGGAATTTCAACGGTATCGTAGAGATCATTCAGCGGCTGAAGGAAATATTTATCGTCATGAATTCTGAGCTGCCTGAAAATCAGCTCATCGTTGTGCATCGCCACCACGTAACTGCCATCTCTCATGGCACCAGCAGGGTCGATGACAATGACCACTCCCTCTTTAAACTCCGGCAGCATGCTGTCGCCCAGTACGCGTAATGCGTAAGGTTCACTTTCACTGCAACCGCCTGACCCGCTTGTAGACATAAATAAAGCCCTTCATAACCTGTTGATTTATTAGTTTTAATTATACACTCTGGTTGATTCATCGGCCAGAGCCCTGTATGCACCCGCAGGTAATTTTGTGTAAAATGCCAGACCATTCAAGCAGATCAAATACCTTTGGGGCCTCCATGGTTGACACTATCGAAAAAAATAAGTTCGTTGCACTCACCTATACAATCACTGACGAAAATAATGAAGTTGTCGAGCGCATTGATCTACCGGTGCGACTTATCTATGATCACAACAGCCAGCTGATGGAAAAAATTGAAACTGCCCTGCTGGGGCATAAACAGGGTGATGTCATCAGTGTGAAAATTTCGCCTGAAGAGGGCTTTGGTCCGCACCAGCCGGAACTCACTTTTACCTACGACCTGAAAGATGTCCCTGAGGAATTTCAGCACATTGGTGCCGAGATGGAATTTCAAAACGAACAGGGGGAAAGCAAAAACTTTCGTGTCGTCAGCATCGCCGACGGCAAGCTCACCGTCGATGGCAACCATCCTCTGGCGGGCAAGGAGATTAGCTTCAACATCAATCTTGTTGAAGTTCGCGATGCCACGATTGAAGAGCTAACCAATGGCGTGGAAACCGCGCCTTCGCTGCACTAAATCATGCAGATCGCTATCTGTAACATGTATGTGTATCCATCTATAAAAGTTTTTTTGCTGAAAAAAAAAGCGGATTAAGGTATCCTCGCACTCCTGATTTATCGTTCAGAGCCAGAAATTAATGTCATCTATAGCCGATATCACCGACACCGAACAGTGGACCGTTTCAACCACGCTGAAAGAGCGCTGGCCGAATCAGGACATTGAATTGCAGCTGGCCGATGTCGAAATCCGCATGTACCCGGGAGACCGCGAGCTCACCGAGTGTCCCGCCCTGTTCTGGCAGGTCGATGAGGCCAGCTTTGTTATCATCAAGGTTGCCGAACGCATCTATCGCTGCCAGTTTTATTACCGTGGGTATCAGCAATACGGCAGTGGCGGCAAAGATTTTGACGATATCGCCGACTGCCTGGTGACCATGCTCCAGGTTCACGCAGACAGAGAAACGGTAAGAAAAGAAGAACAAATATCCTGAATTAATAATACTAACTTACTCAACTGAGGAAAACCTATGAGCAAAATGAATGCTTTTTATGCACAATCCGGCGGTGTGACTGCGGTGATCAATGCTTCTGCCTGCGGCGTCATCGAAACCGCCCGTGCCCACAAGGACAAAATCGGCAAAGTTTATGCTGGCAACAACGGCATCATCGGCGCTTTAACCGAAGAGCTGATCGACACCAGCAAGGAGACCAAAAGCACTATCGCCGGTCTGCGCAGCACCCCTTCCGGCGCCTTTGGCTCCTGCCGTTTCAAGCTGAAAAGCCTGGAAGACAACAAGGCGGAATATGAGCGTTTGATCGAAGTTTTCAAAGCCCACAACATCGGTTACTTTTTCTACAACGGCGGCGGCGACTCTGCTGACACCTGCCTGAAAATTTCCCAAATCGGCAAAAAAATGGGCTACCCCATCACTGCCGTACACGTTCCCAAAACGGTCGACAACGATCTGCCGATTACGGATAACTGCCCCGGGTTTGGTTCGGTTGCCAAATACATCGCGATTTCAACCATGGAAGCCAGCTTTGATGTCGCCTCCATGTGCAAAACTTCAACCAAAGTATTCGTACTGGAAGTGATGGGTCGTCACGCCGGCTGGATCGCGGCTGCCGGCGCTATGGCTTCGACCGAGGAGCATGAAATTCCAGTCGTGATTCTGTTCCCTGAAGTTAAGTTCGATCAGGCCAAATTCCTGAAAGCGGTCGATGACAAGGTTAAACAGTTTGGTTACTGTTCAGTGGTTGTTTCCGAGGGCGTCGCCTGGCCGGACGGTAAGTTCCTGGCGGAAACCGGTCTGAAAGATGCTTTTGGTCACAGCCAGTTAGGCGGTGCCGCTCCGGTTGTTGCCGGCATGATCCAGAAAGAGCTCGGTTACAAATATCACTGGGCCGTGGCCGATTACCTGCAACGTGCAGCGCGTCACATTGCATCAAAATCTGACGTTGAGCAGGCTTATGCCACCGGTAAAGCCGCCGTTGAATATGCTGTCAAGGGCCATAACTCTGTCATGCCTGCCATCATTCGCACCAGCAACAAGCCTTACCGCTGGAAGATCGAAATGGCACCGCTGAAGAAAGTGGCCAATGTTGAAAAGATGATGCCCAAGAGCTTTATCTCCAAAGATGGCTTTGGTATCACTAAAAAATGCCGTGAATATCTGGAGCCTCTGATCAAGGGTGAAGATTACCCGGCGTACAACAAGAACGGCCTGCCTAAATATGTTACTTTGAAGAAAGTAATGGTTGAGAAAAAATGCGGCCCGTTTGAAGTATAAAATCTTCAACGGCATGAAGTAATGTCCTGGCAGATTTTCGAATTGCTATGGCCTTAGGAAAAGCCCAAGAGTTAATTGCCATGCATGTCAGTTTTGGCAGTGGCTATAACCGTAATGCGACACGTATGATCTCAGGCAAACCTGAATCCGCGGTTAAGCCACGGATTCAGGGTAAAGTCATGCGTGACTTTGGTCAGACAACCGTTGATCAGCTGGTTCGAGATTACGATCTCGAGGAAAGATGGGACATAAAAACAGGTGCTTATTATGATACCCCCCTTTAAAAAATAACCGATGCGGATAGCACTAAAATAAGAATCCGCACCGGCATTAATAACGATACCAAGTTATACAAAGAGAAAACAATATTTAATCAATAATGGGAGAGAGTCATGCGTTTAATTCTTTTAGGTGGACCCGGTGCCGGCAAAGGCACACAAGCGGGTTTCATTAGCAAAAAATATAACATTCCACAAATTTCAACGGGCGATATGTTACGCGCCGCCGTAAAGGCCGGTACCGAGCTGGGCAAACAGGCTCAGAAAGTAATGGATGCCGGCGGCCTGGTTTCCGATGAGCTGATTCTAGGTCTGGTCAAAGAACGTATTCAGCAGAGCGATTGCGCCAACGGCTTTCTGTTCGACGGTTTTCCTCGCACCCTGGCCCAGGCCGACTCCCTGAAAGAACAGGGCATTGATATCGATGCGGTGGTTGAAATCGACGTGGATGACAATGAAATCATCAAACGCATGAGCGGCCGCCGGGTGCACCCTGCTTCAGGTCGTACCTATCATGTAGACTTCAATCCGCCCAAAGTACCCGGCAAGGATGACGAGACCGGAGAAGATCTGGTTCAACGTGAAGATGATCAGGAAGATGTTGTGAAAAAGCGTCTCGAGGTTTATCACGATCAGACTGAACCGCTGATCGAGTACTACTCAAAATGGGCTAACTCAGGTGACGCCAACGCGCCTGAATATCACAAAATTGCCGGTATCGGCAGTGTTGAGGATATTCGAGATGCGATCTTCAAGGCTTTATCCTGAGGAAAAAGGCCCTTAGCCATGATAATTCCAGGCTATTGTTAATAACCTTGATTAAGATCAGCTGTTAGAACTTCAATATAATATAAAAAGCAAACCTCAAATAATAATTAGGAGTTGAAGCATGTCCCCTGAAATCATAATTGCCCTTGTCTGTGCCCTTGCCGGCATCGCCTACGGCGTCATTTCCATTTTCAGTATCCTGTCAAAACCGATGGGTAACGAAGAAATGGTTCGTATTCAAAGCGCCATTCAGGAAGGCGCCATTGCCTACCTGAAAAGACAGTACACCGCCATTGCGATAGTGGGTGTGGTTATTTTTGCTGTCATCATCTACGCCCTGGGCACGGCAACCGCCATCGGCTTTGCCATTGGCGCAATACTGTCCGGCCTTGCCGGGTTCATCGGCATGCATGTCTCGGTGCGCTCTAACTCACGTACCGCTGAAGCAGCCAGAAAAGGTATCAACCCTGCCTTGCAGGTTGCATTCAAGGGCGGCGCGATCACCGGCATGCTGGTGGTCGGTCTGGCTCTGCTGGGTGTTGCCGGCTATTATGCGGCACTGACTGCAACAGGCACCAATTCTACAGATGCTCTACACGCACTGGTTGGTCTTGCCTTCGGCGGTTCACTGATTTCGATCTTTGCGCGTTTAGGCGGCGGCATCTTCACCAAAGGTGCTGATGTCGGTGCTGACATCGTCGGTAAAGTTGAAGCAGGCATTCCGGAAGATGATATTCGCAACCCGGCGGTTATTGCCGATAACGTGGGTGACAATGTCGGTGACTGCGCGGGTATGGCGGCCGATTTGTTTGAAACTTATGCGGTAACATTGATCGCGACCATGCTGCTGGGCAATATGTTGCTGGGAGAAATGGCGGGGGATTTAGCGGTGACTTATCCGCTGGTACTAGGTGGTGCTTCAATCATCGCTTCGATTATCGGCACCTTCTTTGTGAAAACCTCTAATGGCGGCAAGATCATGAATGCCCTCTACCGGGGCACCCTTGTCTCAGCGGTACTTTCCGCGATTGCTTTCTACTTCATCACCAACAATATGATGTCCAATATCGATGGCTATACCGCCAGTGCACTGTTCTACTCAGCACTGATTGGTCTTGCTTTGACAGTCGCCATGATTGTGATCACCGAATACTACACTGCGACCGAGTTTGGTCCGGTTAAACGTATCGCTGAAGCTTCCACCACAGGTGATGGCACCAACGTCATTGCGGGTCTGGGCATTTCCATGAAATCCACCGCCCTGCCTGTTCTGGCGGTGTGCGCCTCCATCTGGGGCGCTCATGAACTTGCGGGCCTATACGGTATCGCCATTGCCGCTACCGCCATGCTCTCCATGACCGGTATCATCGTGGCCCTGGATGCCTATGGCCCCATCACTGATAACGCCGGTGGTATCGCTGAAATGGCTGAGTTGCCTGAAGATGTACGCGCCACTACTGATGCCCTGGATGCGGTCGGCAATACCACGAAAGCGGTCACCAAAGGCTACGCTATCGGCTCTGCCGGTCTGGCCACGCTGGTGCTGTTTGCCGATTACACCCATACACTGGAAACGGCGGGTAAAGTGACCAGCTTCGATTTATCCAATCACATGGTGATCATCGGCCTGTTCATTGGCGGCCTGGTACCTTACCTGTTCGGTGCTATGGCGATGGAAGCGGTGGGTCGTGCCGCCGGGGGCATCGTCAACGAAGTTCGTCGCCAGTTCAAAGAAATGCCCGGAATCATGGATAAAACGCAGAAGCCTGATTATTCACGCGCTGTGGACATGCTGACCCGTTCCGCCATTAAGGAAATGATGATTCCGTCATTACTGCCTATCGCCGCTCCTATTGCCGTTGGTTACTTCCTCGGCGCACAGGCACTCGGTGGCATGCTGATCGGCACCATCGTCACCGGTCTGTTTGTGGCCATATCCATGACCACTGGTGGTGGTGCCTGGGACAATGCCAAGAAATACATCGAAGACGGTCACTTCGGTGGCAAAGGTTCCGATGCCCATAAAGCCGCCGTCACCGGTGATACCGTTGGCGACCCGTACAAGGATACCGCCGGCCCTGCCATCAATCCGTTGATTAAAATCATCAACATCGTGGCTTTGATGATGGTGCCACTGCTGTAATCCTGTCACCACAGCGAGTAAACAAAAGGCGAAGCTCAGGCTTCGCCTTTTTTTTATACAACTTTTCAGGTCACGCAGAGGGCACAAGCAATTAATAGAGGGGCCCTTAAGATTGATTCCAATCAATGCCCTGTTAAATAAATAATTTATAATGATATTGGAATTAAATAACAACTGAGGCTATACAATGTCAATAACGCATCATCCACTGATCGAAGAGTTTCCGGAACACAAGGATCAGATTCATGCATTAAAGTTAAACGATGCTCATTTTCGACGTCTTACCCATGAATATGAAGGCATTGATAAATCCATCGTCCGTGCAGAACAGGGCCTGGAGAGCGCCAATGACGATTACCTGACTGATCTGAAAAAAGATCGCTTACATCTAAAAGATCAGATTTTTGAAATGCTGGCTAAATAATAACTTCAATCACTATTACTTAACACGGGAAAAATCATGGAATCTTTCGACACATTTAAGAATCAACTGCTGGCTTTACGCGAAGAATATACCGGAAGGATCGAGGCCATTCAGAAAAATTCCCATCACAAGGAAGAGCCTGTGGAAAAAGACTTCGCCGAACAGGCCACTCAGAGCGAAAATGACGATGTTCTGGCGGCTCTGGATGATGAGGCCCAGTACATGGTCATGCAGATCGATAACGCACTCAACCGGATCGCCCTGGGGGCGTACGGCGTCTGCAAGGCCTGTGGCGAACCGATCCCGCGTGAACGGTTACAGGCAGTGCCCTATGCAGAACTGTGCTTGCGCTGCGCCGAAAAATCTTCCCAATAATACTGCAATGGTGAAACTACAGACCCGTTTGTGAATCTAATATTATTGCCACACTATCGGTCACCCCATCGATGGGTGCAGCTGACACCAGTAAAATGCAATACTTGACTATTTCACTTGGTTATTTACAATTGAGTCGTGTCAACATATTGGAGGAATCATCATGCATATTCGATCCACTTTCGACCCCATCTCACTTCGAGATGTCCCCAATCCGGAAGAACATCCCTGTCTTTATGAGGGTGATGGTGATAATGGCGTGGAAATCTACTTCGAAAACGAAGACAACCTGCAACAGTACATCAACATGAAACTAGAGGATAAAAAAAGTCCTGGCAGGCAATGATAGCAATGACTATGTGGCCGAAGGCTGAAATCACACGCAGAACAATATTTTTTCCTGACAATGTTTATAAGCCGGATTTTTCCGGCTTTTTCTTTACAGGTTATCGCCGGAAACTAAAATAGCCGAACCTTATCTCATTTTTTAATTCATTCGGAGCCCCAGCCATACGATATCTTCTACTTATTAGTTCGCTTTTATTTTCCATGACCGCGCTACCAGCTGAAGACAGGGCCATCGCCACTTTTGCCGGCGGCTGCTTCTGGTGCATGGAACCGCCTTTCGACAAACTCGACGGGGTACTTTCCACCACCTCGGGTTATACCGATGGCCACAAAAAAACCCGAGCTATGAGGAAGTCTCTGCCGGCGGCACGGGGCACACCGAAGCCGTCCAGATCGAATATGACCCGACAAAAATAAGCTATGCGCAGCTGCTCGAGGTGTTCTGGAAAAACATCGACCCCACGACCCGAGACAGCCAGTTTTGTGACCACGGCAGCCAGTACCGCAGCGGCATCTATTACCACAACGCCTCCCAGCGAGCAGCCGCTGAAGCCTCTCTGAAAGCACTACAGCAAAACAAGCCATTCGAAGCCGCCATCGTCACCGAGCTGGATGCCGCTTCCACTTTCTATCCCGCCGAGGATTATCATCAGGACTACTATCTGAAGAACCCCATCCGCTATAAATACTACCGCTACCGTTGCGGCCGGGATCAGCGCCTGGAGCAGCTCTGGGGCGAGAAACGATAATCAACCTCGTTAATATTCTGTAATAGCGTCTACCCCAAAGGCACTACATCAGACGACTACGAAAACCTGCCACTTTGCTGTAGAATTCAGGCACAAATTTTATCGATTTTAATAAAAGTGCTGGCCAAACTGCCAGTTTGAAAGCCCTCCAGGAGACATTACATGATTAAACCCCATGGTTCTGACGAACTGAATCCACTGTTCGTATACGACACAACTAAAAATGAAGCTTTGCAGGTCGAAGCTGAAGGCCTGCCATCCATCATGGTTAGCTCAGCCGCTGCCGCCAATGCCGTTATGCTGGGTGCGGGTTACTTCAATCCACTCACCGGCTATATGAACAAGGCCGATGCCCTGTCCGTCGCTAACGACATGAAAACCACTTCCGGTCTGTTCTGGCCTACACCGGTACTGAATCTGCTTGAAAGCGCAGGCAACGTCAAAGCCGGTGATCGCATTGCACTGAAAGATCCGAATGTTGAAGGCCATCCTGTCATCGCCATTATGGATGTTGAAGCCGTCGAAGAATTCAGCGATGATGAAATCGCACTGATCTCCAAAAAAGTTTACAACCCCAGCCCTGACGAAGCACACCCCGGTGTCGATGCTTTTATGGAGCAGGGTAAAGTCCTACTTTCCGGCCCTATTCAGGTATTGAACTTCTCCTACTTCCTGACCGAATTCCCCGACACCTTCCGCACCGCGATTGAAATTCGTAACGAAATCGCCGAGCGTGGCTGGAAAAAAGTGGTTGCCTTCCAGACCCGTAACCCCATGCATCTGGCTCACGAAGAACTGTGTCACATGGCCATGGAACGCTTAGGCTGTGACGGCCTGGTTATTCACATGCTGCTGGGCAAACTGAAGAAAGGCGATATTCCCGCCCCGGTGCGTGACGCCGCGATTCGCAAGATGGTTGAACTGTACTTCCCGGAAAACAGCGCCATGGTTACCGGCTACGGTTTCGACATGCTCTACGCCGGTCCCCGTGAAGCTGTACTGCACGCCGTCTTCCGTCAGAACATGGGTGCGACCCACTTCATCGTTGGTCGTGACCACGCCGGTGTTGGCGATCACTACGGTGCCTTTGATGCCCAGACCATTTTCGACGAAGTGCCTGCCGGCGCGCTGCAAATCGAAATCTTCAAGGCCGACCATACCGCCTACTCCAAGAAACTGGACAAGGTCGTGATGATGTGTGAAGCCCCTGATCACAGCAAAGACGACTTCGTTCTGCTTTCCGGCACCAAAGTTCGCGAAATGCTGGGCCAGGGTATCGCCCCACCCAAGGAGTTCTCACGTCCTGAAGTGGCGCAGATCTTGATGGATTATTACAAAAGTTTAGACGCTTAATTTTTTAAGCGTTACATAACGAAAAACGGCGCTGATCGAAAGATCAGCGCCGTTTTTTATTTCACCTTGAGTCACTGTTGCCGTAATAACCTGTCAAGGCCCTCCGGGTCCTCCAGGCCCTGGAGACGCAAACACATGAGGCGTATGACAGCTGTAGCAGTTGTCACCCGATTTGTTACCCCCACCTACGTGCTCGTTGTTGTGACATACCTTGCAACGATCGGTATCCACCGCATAACCGGTCGCACCGATGCCGGGGTGGTAGCCGGTAAGATTGGGTTTTTCCAGTCCCACTGTATCGGCGGTATGCGTGCCGTGACAGGCATTGCACTTGACCATGGTATGGGTCATTTTTGATGCGGCATATTCATCGACCAGCGTCTGATCGAGCTCATGGCAGCCACCACTTAGACAGGAGTAGCTGAATTCCACGGCAAAGCTGGTATCAAACACCTGGGCCCATAATGCTGGTGAACTCGCTGCCAGAATAACCAGGCCGGCCAGTACGGATTTAATGAATTTAGTTAACTGTTTCATGCTCATTCTCCTCCATTAAGCCTTAGCCAGACTAACGGCACAATGTTTATAGATAGGTTGTTTACAATCCGGGTCGACCCAGTTCATGGTGAGCCGATTGGTTGCGGTCAGGCGTCCGCCATTCTGGGCCACATCCTGGGGGTTCAGATCGGCAAAGTGCATGGGCACAAAGACCTGCCCCTGTTGAACGGTTCCAACCACCAGTGCCTTGATGACGATTTCACCGCGACGGGTGGTCAGGCGTACCAAATCACCCGAAACGATGTTCATGGAGTTTGCATCTTCAGGATGTAGCTCCACATAATTTTCCGGCACCATTTCATGCAACTGGGGCACACGTTTGGTTTTGGTTCGACTATGGAAGTGCTCTATCACTCGACCGGTGATCAACCAGAACGGATATTGGCTATCCGGTATTTCCGGTGCTTTGATATAGTCCCTGGCCCAGAGATAGGCCCGGCTTAGATTGTCCGGGTCAACCCAGAGCTGGCTCTGATCGCCCCCCTGAGAATCACCCCAGTTGGTATTAAAGCGCCCGTCAGTATAGAGGCGCTGCCTACCATAGACATTTGACGGGGTAGACGGCCACTGAATGCCATTATTAGCTTCAATAGCGGCATAGTTCATGCCGCTCATGTCACAGATGGTGTTGGTGCTACAGGCTTTCCACTCTTCAAATGCCTCTTCCGGTGTGCTGAAGCCGATCACTGAATTCCCATCCTTATCAGCAAAGCGCGCATCCATGGAGGCTATCTTATCGGCCACCATTTTGGTGATATCCATATCAGAATAGGCCCCGTATCCCTGAGGACGGAGATCATAACCAGCGGGTAACACGGCCTGACGACCCAGGTTAACTTTGCGTTCCGAACAGGTGTAGGTACCGTAAAAGAATAACAGTGATAAAATAATAAAAGTGATGAAACCCGATACTTCAACCGCCATGCAGAATCTGATCGACGAGGTTCGAGCAACGCTGCCGTTTGGTGCCAGTGAAACACAACTCTGTGCAGACTCCTGTCAGGGCTGCTCACTGAAATTGCTGGAGTTCCTGGAAACGGAACTGGACGATTGGGAGCGGAAATTACAGCAGGGGGTAAAACCGAATTTCGGGGATATTCAGCGTATGAGCAAGATCAGCAAAAAAGTGTATAAGGTGCTGAATAAAAATGGCTTGATCGAAGAATCGTCGCCATAAAAAATCGGCTGAGACGGACTGCATAATTCAGCTCGATATAATCCGTAACCTGAACCTGTGTTGTGCGATTAAAATCGCACCTACAAAATATTTTTCTCTAAAGCTTATTTAGGCCGCGGCACAAAGGCGACTTCATCGCCGTGTTCAATCAGCGTGTAGGGTTCGGAAAACTGCTTGTTCACCGTCACCTGAACCCGGTCATCGGCGTACCTCTCTTTCCAGCTCTCGCCGCGTTTTCGCATCCACATCAGCAGCATTGCCACGTTGGTGACTGAATCGGGAATGATGACCTCCTCTTCATTCTTACCGGACAGTTTTGCCAGTTCAATAAAATAGACCAGTTTGATGTGAACCTTGCCATCATCACCAATAAGCCTTCCCTCACCACGCTGTAAATTATGTGCGGCGAGTTTTTTTAAATAATCCGCCCAGTTCTGTTCATAATTCACACCCAGCTCGTGCAGGCTGGACCATGAGAAAATGCCGGTATTGTGGTCATCATCAAAATTAATTTTTAAGGCGTAGCCTCCCTGGGGTTCCAGACTGGAGATATTCACCATCTCTTTGCCGTGGACAGGCTTTGTCATGGCTTTAACTTCTGCAGAGGTGGAAAACACGCGCAGATATTCACAGGGGTACTTGAAACGAAAGCCATCTGAAAATGCGAGTTCCAGTAAGCGCGATTTCTGATGCAGACTGATTTCGGTAGGTGTAATACTGCTTTCTTTCTCTGACATGGTAATAACATGATTTCTATACAGATGAATTAGGCCGCCATTTTACCTGTAACTCCTCCTGTTATAGCCCGAACATCTTAAGGATAATGATTTTCAACCGGCCGATTGCCGGCATTCATATCTCATTGATTTTCGTATAGGAACATGAATACATTTCTTCATAAATAAAACTAATCCCTACAGTAGTAAGCTTATTTGGCCTTTGTACCATAAAGCGCCAGGAGGCTGTCGGGTTTAGGGGATTGAAACGAGGGAGTGGCAGAGTGAGCACACTGTTCCCGATTTTGAGGCGCATAGTTATTCTACGCAACGAAAAACAGGGGGAATTTGGGCTGCTCTCCCACTTCCGCAGCCAATTCATCCTAAATCCGACAGCCTCCTGGGTTTCGCATCCGAAATAACCGGTTTTCTTTGCTTTATGACCGGCATTGCGCCTAAAATATAATTCCTTTTATTCGTCCTTGAGATCTCTTTCAGGTACTGACACTATATAGTTCCAGCTGGTGAGGTGAACACGGTTACGGGTCGCTACAGACAGCTGAATAACCGGCGACCTGTTCAGTCGCCGGAAAGTAATTATGATTCTAACTGGCTTCTTCGTAAGCCTAAAAGATGAGGAAAAGGTAGAGATTAATGTGGCTCCACTACTTTGTTCGGAGGTTACGTTGTGATCTGCTGTAATTACAAAAAATAAAACTCCAGGAGTTAATAATAATGCCTACTTTCGTACGTACAGAAAAGTGTGATGGCTGTAAAGACCAGGACCGTACAGCTTGTATGTACATCTGCCCTCACGATTTGATGAAGTTGGACAAAGACGGTTCTGAAACCGGACACGCCATGATGGCTTACAACCAGGAACCTGAGCAGTGCTGGGAATGTTATGCCTGCGTTAAAATCTGCCCTCAGAACGCTATTGAATGCCGTCATTATGCTGACGTTGTACCTTTGGGCGGTTCCGTACAGCCTCTGCGCGGTACTGAATCAATCATGTGGACAATCAAATTCCGTAACGGAATTACGAAACGTTTCAAATTCCCCATTCGCACCACCGCTGAAGGCTCTATCGACCCTTATGCAGGCAAACCCGAAGCTGACATGGCTAAGATCGAAGACAACGGTTTTTTCAATCACATGGAGCAGAAAGGTTATCGCGCCGGCGACCGTAGCGAACTGATCAAACTTTAATTAAAAGAGGTTTAAAAAATGGCTG
The DNA here is from genome assembly GCA_032251315.1 of Gammaproteobacteria bacterium. Taxonomy (GTDB): domain Bacteria; phylum Pseudomonadota; class Gammaproteobacteria; order SZUA-229; family SZUA-229; genus LH-M37. The sequence continues at coordinate 4,458 of JAVVEE010000017.1, read as the reverse complement.
AATTTGGAAAACCTGAAGTCATCGAAGAAGATGTAGACATCCTTCTTATCGGTGGTGGTATGGCCTGTTGTGGAACAGCATTTGAAATTCCACGTTGGATCGAAGCATCAGGCGCTGACCTGAAAGTAAGACTGGTTGATAAAGCCGCTATGGATCGCTCTGGCGCGGTTGCACAGGGCCTGTCCGCGATCAATACTTACATTGGTCCTGAGCAGGATCCTGCTGACTATACACGTATGGTCTCTAACGACCTTATGGGCATTACCCGTGACGATCTGGTATACGACTTAGGTCGTCATGTTGATGAGTCTGTGCATTTGTTCGAAGAATGGGGATTGCCCATCTGGAAAACTGATGAAAACGGTGAGCGTTTTGACGGCTCTAAAGGCATGACACCTTTGAAAGATGGTGGCAAGCCCGTACGGTCCGGTAGATGGCAGATCATGATCAACGGTGAATCCTACAAATGGATCGTCGCTGAAGCGGCTAAAAAAGCACTGGGCACCGCAAACATCAGTGAGCGTGTATTCATCGTTAAACTGGTTAACGACAAGAATGACCCCAGCCGCATCGCTGGTGCTGTTGGTTTCTCTACTCGTGACAACACCGTCCACATATACCGCGCCAAAGCCATTCTGTTAGCCGCTGGTGGTTGCGTAAACATCTTCCGTCCACGTTCAGTAGGTGAAGGTATAGGTCGTGCATGGTACCCGGTATGGAATGCCGGTTCTACCTACTCAATGGCCGCTGAAGCAGGCGCTGAGTTGACTCTGATGGAAAATCGCTTCGTACCTACCCGTTTCAAAGACGGTTACGGTCCTGTTGGCGCATGGTTCCTGTTGTTCAAATCTAAAGCGACTAACGCCTACGGCGAAGATTACATGGCAAAGAACAAGGCTATGCTGGATGACTATCCTCCATACGGTGCTGCTTCGACTCCTGCCTCCTGTCTGCGTAACCACTTAATGCTGAAAGAACTGAAAGACGGTAACGGTCCTATCTGGATGGATACTGTTACAGCTCTGACTAACCTGCATGAGACTCTGTCGCCACGTGAAGTTAAGCATCTGGAAGCTGAAGCCTGGGAAGACTTCCTTGACATGTGTGTTAGTCAATGTGGTATCTGGGTTGGTGAGAACATTGAGCCCGAGAAGAAAAACTCTGAGCTGATGCCTACCGAACCATACCTGCTGGGTTCACACTCAGGTTGTTGTGGTATCTGGACTTCAGGCCCTACTGATGTTGGCGCGCCAACTATAGAAACTGAAGAAGGCGTACCTTCTCACCTGCCACAAGGCTGGAACTGGGGCTACCGTGGTATGACCACTGTTAGCGGCCTGTTTACAGCCGGCGACGGTGTTGGTGCTTCCGGTCACAAATTCTCTTCTGGCTCTCATGCTGAAGGTCGTATGTGTGCCAAGTCTATGGTCAAGTACTGTCTGGATAACGCAGATTTCAAACCAGAGCTGGACACGCCAGTAGATGAACTGGTTTCTGATATCTACAAACCCGTTAGAACTTACCTTGAGCATAAAGACTACACCACTGCTATCGACGTTAATCCTAACTACATCACTCCAAAAATGTTGCAGTTCCGTCTGCAAAAAATTATGGATGAGTATGTAGGGGGTGTTGCAACTTACTACAATACAAACGCCGAAATGATGAAAGTAGCCGGTGAAAAACTGGACATGCTGAAAGAAGATGCTGAAAAAATGCGCGCTAAAGACCTTCACGAATTACTTCGTGCCTGGGAAAACTATCACCGCATCCTGACAGCTGAAGCTCATCTGAAACACATCGAGTTCCGTCAGGAATCTCGTTACCCCGGTTTCTACTACCGCACTGACAAAAACTTCATTGATGAAGAAAACTGGCATTGCTTCGTAAATTCAATTTACGACAAAGAAACCAAACAGTGGACCTGCTTCAAACGTGCACACGTTGATCTGGTCGACAAGTCCAAACTGTTCAAATAAGTCCTGAACGGTAAGGGATCCGGGCACCGCAAGGTGTCCGGATTTTTTAATTATGGGCCTTAATTTTTACGATGGACAAAATAGAAGTCAATAATTGCTCAAGGCAGAGCATGAACAGGCCACTTTCGAATCACGTTAGCGTCGCCCGCATCAAAAATGACAATCCGTCCCTTGCCTGCCTTCTTGGCACGATACATAGCAGTATCGGCATCTTTAAGCACCGTCTCGACGTCAACCCGCTCAGGCGTCAAAAAACGCAAGCCAATGCTGGAATCAATCTGCATTGCCACACCTTTGAAATATACAACCCTGGCCAGTTCTTGCTGAATCCTTCTGGTTATCGCCAAGGCTTTGCTGCTTGCCGCATGCTTATCGGTATCAAGCTGTTCCAGAACAATAACAAACTCATCCCCACCGATACGACTAACAATATCTTCGGACCTAACTAAAGACATTAAACGCCTGGCGACCTCAACCAGTACCGCATCGCCGGCATCGTGCCCGTTTTTATCATTTATCTCCTTAAAACCATCTAAATCTATAAACAGCAGCGCCCCATATAAGTTATGCCTGTGAAAAACGGGCAGTAGTTTTTCAATAAAGGCCTCCAACAAACGGCGATTGGGCAATTCAGTTAATGGATCACGATGCGCCTGAATACTAACCTGATAAAGATCAGCGTCATGGGCAATAACATAGGGTTTTATTATCCAGAGATAAATTATCGGCGTAATCAGTATTGCCAGTATGACTGCATCCAGAACGGCTATTGTATAAGGCCCAAGCTCAAAGCCCCTGAATATTAAAGCCATCATAACGCCTATTTCCGCCAGAATAACGACGCTAACTATCCGCAGAATAATGTGTGCCATGGTCGGTATTTTCATCAATTTTCTCTGCAACTACCGATTATAAATGACGCATTACTGTTCATTACTGCAAATCTCGAATTCACTTCCTGAATATTTGCTTGAGATTTCTTTGATCACTTGCTGTTCTTTCCAAATATCACCAGACGCTTTCTGTACGGTATACGTGGTTTTAAATACCGCTACCGTGTCGCACTGCTCTGCGGAACGTGTCGTCAGCTTTGCCTCTTCCATGGTGTGTATATAACTTGTCTCGGTTTCGATCGTATTCGAACTTAAAACGGCGCTGCCAGTGTTATTGCTAAAGCTGAAAGTCCACAGATATTCCAGAATCATCTTCACAGACTTAGCTGTTAACATATCAGCACCAATCTTGCCCTGATAACTATCGGGCTGATTCAAGTCAATACCGCTACGATCCAGCGCGCTGGTTTTTAGCACGCGACTTTTATGCACAAACTGTGGATTGTTAAGATCTACCCGCAGGAACTCGAAATAGAGATCGGTATCACTGTTGTCGACTAACTGTTTGTAAACAGGCAAATGGCTGGCGGCCTGTTCCGACCAGGCCAGTGCTTCGGTGAAATCATTACTGCTGAGCTCATAGCGAACAATGCCCAGCCTGTCAGCCACCGGCAGTAACTCATCATTCTTTACGTTACTTATGGAGTAATAGGTACCGCTATCCGCATAAGTCTCAGTATAAAAACCGGCGGGAATGCGAATATCGAAATAAACGGCCTGAAGAATGGCCCTGTCTGCATCTGCATAAAGACTGCCTGTGGGAATAGTAGTGAATTCAGTGCCTGAATCGGTCACTTGCTCGCCGCCGCCACTACAGGCTGACACAGTGAGCACTAGAAGCGACAGGAGAATACGCGGAAGGAACTGGCTTACTGAATGAACTAACATGATTGCACCCTAAAAACTCTTATACTCATAAACTGATGTACGGCGTAGCTGCACCATCAGGACTTATGTAACTTATTTCAGGATTTATATTACCGGTAGTTCTGGTATTTCTGTTTTTTCTGAATTTATCATAATCATACGACTTCTACTCACGAAGTCAAGCGTTATAATGCGGAACAGATTAAATCGTTTGTTTTCAATTAGTTATGAAGCCTGGTTGTTGTACGCGATAAAAAATAGGCCCCCGCTTGATGGCAGACTGTTTCAGGTTCGGGGGGGGGTAGGAGGCTGGTCGGGCAGAAAACCAGAAGCGGAAATCATCCTTGATGACTGGATAACAGCGCTTCAGCGCACTGTTTATGGGGGAATATTAAAAGTTATTTTTGACTTTTATAATCAATATATACAATCAGGTCTGAGCCAGTACAATTTACAGACTTATTTTTAAATAACCGGCAGCCACACTGTTGCCGTCGTGCCTTTGCCTTTTATGCTGCTTATCTCAAGCTGACCTTTATGGATGGCCATAATTGATTTGGCGACGGCAATCCCCAGACCACCGCCTGATACAGATGACAGCTCACCCACCCGATAAAAACGCTCGCCAACATGAGGCAGGTCGCTCGGCGCAATGCCAATGCCCTGATCACTGATACGCACTCCAAACTCGGCATAGCCATTGTCGGTGCGACTTACAG
>JAVVEE010000016.1:0-42145 GCA_032251315.1 Gammaproteobacteria bacterium | reverse complement strand
GTCGCCGGAGATGGCTGAAAAGGAAATCTGGGTATACCTTCTGGCCTACAATTTAATCCGGATTATAATGGCACAGGCGGCTTTGCTTTTTGACAAACTTCCACGTGACCTTAGCTTCAAGCATACTCTTCAACTTTGGGGGACATGGGGGCGACAAGGCATCGTAGCTAACGAAGAAACGCTTTCAGCCCTCTTTAGGTTAGTTGCACAACAGACTGTTGGTAACCGCCCTGGACGAATTGAGCCGAGAGCCATTAAACGAAGGCCGAAGCCCTATCCGTTATTAATGAAGCCGCGAGCAGATGCGATAGCTGAGGTGAGAAAAAATGGTCATCCGAAGAAGGTTAAGTAAGTGCCATTCGGGTCTGACCCCTTGATACGTGTGCGGCTATTCCGGTCTTCCTGCGTTACGAATTACGTTCTGTAATTCGCCCTACGGGCCAGCGATAGAGCTGTTGTTCAATTTTGCTCCCAGCAAAATTAGTCACCCTTCGGGCCAGCCTGCGGCTGTTCAAATTTTTTCCACCTTTAGGTTCGTAAACGGTGCTTCCATGCACCACTGCTCCAGAAAAATTTGTCTGCGGTGAAAGATTTATCATTTATCATCAAGAAAATAGGCATGCGTACGATTACGCTGCGCTAATCGTACCTACAAACTAACAAAGCATCAATCCAGACGGTTTTCCATGACATGCTGGTATTCGCGGATGCGTTGCACATAGCGGATGGGTTCGGTGCCGCGGGCGTAACCGTATTTGAGATCCTTGTAATATTTTTTTTGGGCCAGCAGTGGCAGTACCTGTTTGATGTCTCGCCAGTGATGGGGGCTGAGGCCCTGCTTTCTGGCCAGTGTCTGGGCATCGTGCATGTGGGCGCGGCCGATATTGTAGGCGGCCAGTGCCAGCCAGATACGATCCTCGCCGGTGACTTCTTCAGAGAAGCGGTTCATCATTCTGGACAGATAATCGGCGCCGCCGAAGATGCTCTGTTTCGGATCGAGGCGGTTTTTTACGCCTACGGTTCTGGCGGTGTTGAGGGTCAGCATCATAATGCCGCGTACCCCGGTAGGCGATATTGCTTTCGCATTCCAGTGTGATTCCTGATAACCCTGCGCGGTGAGAACAGAGTAGGGAACATTGTATTTTTCGGCGGCTAATCTGAAATATTCCTGATGCTGGGGAAAACGATCATCAATGCGGCGGAGGTAAGTCTGAATGTCGACATAGTCGAAGGCTTCGAAAAAACCGTAGTAGCGTTCCAGCAGACTGGCAAGGTGATCGTTGTCGTGAAACTGCTGGAACCATTTACTAACTTCAGCCTGCAACGGTTTACTCTGTTGCGGCATCGCCCAGCCAAGCGACTGCGATTTTGAAAGATTCATGGGAGCAATCAACTCCGGAAAATAGCGGCGATTGATGTCAACAATGTTGGAGTCGGCCACGGTACAGTCCAGTTTCCTTTCCCAGACATCCTGCATCAGTTGTTCGGTGGTCTTGTCTTCGGTCTCCGTCCACTCCAGTTCTGGATATTGGATAAGTTTCAGTGTTTGCAGGCGTCGGGCGTAGCTGCTATCGGCCAGCACTTCAATGTTCAGCCCAATCAGTGATTCCACGTCCTCGGGCTGCACATTATCGCGACGGCAGACCACCTGCTGAGTCACATCCTGATAGGCAGGGCCGAAACGAAAGCGCTGCTTACGTTCCTCAAAAATAGTGAGCCCGGCCGCTGCAAGATCACCTTCACCCTGCACAAGCGCTTCCAGAATCTCCGGCACCGTCGCCTTAACGCGAAACTCCGCCTTCACCCCAAGATAAGCGGCAAAGGCTTCGGCCATATCGTGTTCGATACCCGTCGATTCGCCATCACGCCCGATATACCAGGTGGTGGGGGCATTACGAGTGAGCACGATTAATGTACCGGATTCCTTAATGGTAGAGAGGTCACGCGCCGAGCCGGCGGGCTGATTGTCGCAGCCGGCCAGTGCGAATAGCATTATCAAAGGGGTGAAAGAGCGACGAAAGTGAAACATATAACAGAGTCCTGATTCTGAGTCATTGGTTTGAATAAGGTCATTCTACGCAAGCAGCAAGCGCGTATCCAATCGGGTTTATGAATGGGATCTTAGTTAAGGCTGTTATACGGGTTATTTGGCAGGGAAAGGGGTAAAAGCAAAAGCATTCACCGCAGAGGCGCGGAGAGAACCTTTTAATCACTTGTTATTGAAACTTGTAGGTGCGAATTTATTCGCACAAGCCCCGCGATATCGGCTAGTTGTGCGAATAAATTCGCACCATTATAAAACTGTAAACAACAAAAAGAGTGAATGCATTAATAGTTAAAGATATTTTCTCAGCGCCTCAGCGCCTCTGCGGTAAATAGCTTTAAACCAAAACCCCAACCCAGATAATCACCGCCATGGTAATCACCACAAAAACCGCCGATGAGCCCATGTCCTTGGCGCGGCCGGATAGTTCGTGGGGGTCGTCGCCGATGCGGTCGACGACGGCTTCGATGGCGGAGTTGAGTAATTCGATGAGCAGGATAAATAACAGGCTGCTGATCAGTATCGCTTTGTCTAACAGGGTTTCGCCGAAATAGAGGGCGACGGGGGTGAGGGCGATGCACAGCCACAGTTCCTGCCGGAAGGCGGCTTCGTTTTTGTAGGCGGCCTTGAAGCCCAGCCAGGAATAACCTGCGGCATTGATGATTCGGGTGAAGCCTGTTGCGCCGGCTTTTGCCATGATGGGTTTCCTTTTTTTATTTTACAGAATGTAGTGAGTCGCTTAACTGTTGCAGACGCTCAAGGGTACCGACATCGGTCCAGGCATTCTGGTATAACTCACCGCTGACTTTTTGCCGGGCGATTTTTTCTTTCAGGATCGGCGCGAGTGCGGCAACGCCTTCGGGGTGGCCAGCGAAAAACTGTTGGCTGTACACGCCGATGCCGCTGTAGGTGTAAAGCGGTCGGCCGTTATTTTGCAGGTAGCCGTTCTCCAGCGCGAAATCGCCGCTGTTGTTGTGCTCGGGATTTTCCACCATGACCAGATGCGCTTCGCTGTTTAGTTTCAGCTGGGTTAATTTTTCGAATTCGTAATCGGTGTAGATGTCGCCATTGATGATCAGAAAAATATCGCCGAGCAGGGGCAGGGCCTTGATGATGCCGCCCGCTGTTTCCAGCGCCTGCCCGCCTTCGTCGGAATATTGAATATTTAATCCGTATTTTTCACCGTTTCCGAGGCTCTGTTGTATCTGCTCACCCAGCCAGGCGGTGTTGATGACGACATCGTGAATGCCTGCACGGGCGAGTTTGTATAAATGGTATTCGATGAGGCGGTGCTCACCGACCTGAAGCAAAGGTTTGGGCGTGTGGTCGGTGAGCGGGCGCAGGCGTTCACCGCGACCGGCGGCCAGGATCATCGCTCTCATGGCTGCTCAACTTTGGGGTGATGCAGCACGGTTTGTTCCAGCAGCTGTTGCAGGGGCGCGAGTTCTTCATAGCGGGCGCAGGCATCGAGCACATATTTCAAGGTCAGCGGCAGGTCGTTGAGATACTGCGCCTTGCCGTCGCGATAGTTGAGGCGGGCAAAGATGCCGAGCACTTTGAGGTGGCGTTGTACGCCCATCAAATCGAACCACCGGATAAACTGCGGCAGTTGCAACTCATATTGATGGGCGACTCTGGATTTTAGAAAATAATCGTGCAACCAGTGTTCGACTTTTTCACGCGGCCATTCAATGTAGCAGTCTTTCAGCAGCGAAACCAGGTCGTAGCTGCACGGGCCGACGACCGCATCCTGATAATCGAGGACACCGGGGTTGTCGTGCGGGGTGAGCATTAAATTGCGCGAATGGTAATCGCGGTGCACAAACACCTGCGGCTGCTCCAGCGCGCTCGCAATCAGCAGGTCGAACATGGCATCGAGGCTGGTGCTCTGCTGCGTATCGAGCTGCACACCAAGGTGGCGATTCAGATACCAGTCTTCAAACAGCTGCATTTCATCGCGCAGACGCGGAGCGTCATAGACGGGCAGCTCGCTCAGGGCGTCGTCCTTGATATTCTGCATGCGCACCAGCGCGGTGATGGCGTCGCTGTACAGCGTTTCGGCGTGGCGGTCGTTGAGGTGGTTGAGATAAGGCTGATCGCCCAGATCGGTGAGCAGCAGAAATCCCTGTTCAGTATTTTCGGCGAGAATTTCCGGTGCGTTGACGCCGGCACCGCGCAGGATTTGGGTCACCCGAATGTACGGCTCGCAGTCTTCCTGCTCGGGCGGTGCGTCCATGACGATAAAAGAGCGCCCTGAGTTTTCATCGCTGGTGCGGAAATAACGGCGGAAGCTGGCATCGGCCGAAGCGGGTGCAATCGCCGAAAAGCGGTAGCCGGAAAGCGTACCCAGCCAGAGCTGCAATAATTGTTGGCGATCCAGGTCGCTATTTTTCGATGAAGGATTCAATGTGCTGTGAGTTGTGTTTAAAATGTTGGCGCTAATTCTAGCAGTTGTTAATACATTAATCGGGTTAAAAAAATGAAGAATGCAGTGGTCGTGGTCGGTATGGGTGAAATGGGTAGCGTGTTCGCGCGCGGTTTTCTGCGCGCGGGGCATCCGGTGATTCCGGTGGTCAGGGGCATGGATATGGCTACTGTCGCCAGTGGAAGTGCCGAGCCGGAACTGGTGCTGATCGCCGTCGCCGAGGCCGATCTGCACCCGGTTTTGCAGCAGGTGCCGGCAGCGTGGCGTGACCGGCTGGTGCTGTTGCAGAATGAGCTGCTGCCCGCTGACTGGCAGCAGTATGATCTGGAGCCGACGGTGATCTCAGTCTGGTTCGAGAAGAAAAAGGGCATGGACTCGAAAGTGATTATCCCATCGCCGGTCTACGGCCCACACGCCGGTCAGGTCGCCGAAGCACTGGCCGGCATCGACATTGCCAGCCGGGTGTTGCCGGACAGTGAAGCGCTGCTGTTCGAGCTGGTGCTGAAAAATGTTTATATCCTGACCACCAATATTGCCGGTTTGCAAGTGGGCGGTAATGTCCATGAGCTGTGGCAGAACCATCGCGAGCTGGCGACTGCGGTGGCGAATGAGGTGATTGAGTTGCAGCAGGTTTTGACCGGCCAGAAGTTTGACTCAGCGGCGCTCATCGACGCTATGGTCAAAGCCTTCAATGGCGATCCAGAGCATCAGTGCATGGGCCGCAGTGCACCGGCGCGGCTGGCGCGGGCGCTGCAACTGGCGGAGAAAAACGGCGTGCAGCCGGCGACGCTGAAGGAGATCAGCGCGGCCAGTCAGGCTTAGCACACAGCTTTACAGGGCTTTCAGGGCCTCAATGATCGCTGCGGGTTCCATGCGCTTTTTATAATCCGTATCTGCATGCATGGCTCTGACCACGCCCTGACGGTCGATGACGAAGGTGCCCGGAACCGGCAGTTCATTACGCCCCTCACCATTATAAGATTCAATATCCAGGCCGATTTTTTTGTAGACGGCGACCAGGTCATCCGGGATCCTGAAATATAATTTGTAGTCCTGCATGACCTGGTTGTCGAGGTCACTGAGCACTTCAAACGGGTAGCTGTCTTTTTCGATCTGTTCAGCCGATTTATCCGGTGTCTGTGGCGTAATCGTAATCAGCCGGGCACCGTATTGTTCAAAGCCCGGGAGATTGTCCTGCAGGGCATGCAGGTACATATTGCAGAAGGGACACCACGCGCCGCGATAAAATACCAGCACTACCGGTCCTTTCTTCAGCTCTTCACTGAGCTCGACTTTTTTGCCAAATGCATTGCTGAGTATAAAATCAGGCGCCTGCTCGCCAACCTGGATGCCGGGGTTCGGCAGTTGTTGCTGAAGCTGCTGCGAGGCTTTTTTCATGATCGCCATATCCTGTTCAGACAAGGGTGACTTTTCAGTCGATCGCTGCTGCATGAATTTTTCATACGAGCTCTGATAATCGCTAGCCTGCGATTCGGCATGCAGCGACGGGTTGAACAGAGCGGTTAATAAAATGGCGGCAAGTAATTTTTCCATAGGTATTCCTCGGTGAGTATTGAAGGCTGATATCGCCTTGTGGGCTGATTAATCCAGCATCGATAAAAGATTGTCAGCAATGGATTGCAGGGCTTTTTTGCCGGGGTTCATCCGGTTGTAAACGCGCATGCCGAATACACCACTGATCAGTGTTCTTGCCAGTGCTTCGGGATTCTTGTGTGCGGCCAGATCACCCTTTGTGCGCGCCTCTTCCAGGGCGGCGCGCAGCTCCAGTTCCACTTTTTGCAGCATGGCGGTAACGCGCTGGTTGATTTCGGCGTCCTCAGCGGGAACTTCAAGCAGGGTGTTGACCAGCAGGCAGCCCCTGAACTCTTTGTCCCGGGCGGACTCTTTCAGCAGGTGTGTAAAAAACTGATGAATTCTCTGTAGCGGTGGCGTCTCGGCGTGCATCAGACAGGTGACGCCGGCTTCCAGGTCGGCGAAATAACAGTCCAGTGACAGCAGAAAAAGGTTACGTTTGTTTTTGAAAGCGCCATATAGGCTGCCGGGCTGCAAGCGGGTTGCACTGGTCAAATCCTTGATTGAGGTCGCTTCATAGCCCCGCTGCCAGAACAGGGTCATGGCATCCCTTAATACCTGATCGTGATCAAATTGCTGAGGTCTGGCCATGCGTCGTTTCCTGTGAGTTGAATACAAACAGAACCAAAAGTGCAGGCTGCCTGATATTCTTGAATGATCGCTCAATAATAGACTATCATTAGCGCATTGTCACTCAATGAAACATGCAGACACAGCGCCAGTTTTATTGCGCACCGGCTGGAGGCTTGTAATGGCAAAGGCAAGCAGGCTTGTTGATGTTCGCCGGCGGGTCGAAAAAGCGGTTTAAAAAATGTAAGGAACCGGGCTGGTCAGCGACTACCTGAACAGGCGCTATTAATTTTTCGGCCGGTTATCGTCTGTGCACCGGCTTAGCATCATCCAACTCTAAGGAATTTATACAATGAGTCGTAATTATATTGTTAACCGCATGCGGCGCTGGTTGGCGTCCAGTGAAACCACCCGGCACTCCAGTGAGCTGCTGGCGAGCTTGTTGACCATGGCCTGGTTTGTGGAATCACGTGACCCCTATACCGGCGGTCATTTGTGGCGGGTATCGCGTTATGCCCGAATGCTCGCTGAAGCCGCGGGCTGTAGTGACAGTGAAGCGGCGCGTATCAGCCTGGGTGGTTTTTTGCATGATTTGGGCAAGGTGGCAGTGCCCGATGCTATTCTGCGCAAGCCGGATCGTCTGACAGCAGATGAATATGACGTCATCAAAACCCACCCCGATGTCGGCATGAGAATGCTCTCAGGGCATCCACTGGCCGGACTGGTGAGTGACGCGGTGCTGAAGCACCATGAGCGCCCCGATGGTCAGGGCTATCCCGGTGGGCTTGCGGGCGATACGATTCCTAAAATGGCACGCATAGTGGGTATTTGCGATGCCTTTGATGCCATGACCAGCCATCGGCCCTATCGTGCCGGAATGCCGCGTGACAAGGCTTTGCTTATTCTTAAGCAGGGCAGCGGCTCGCAGTTTGATGAGACGCTTGCGCACTTATTTATTGAGCTTGGTCAGAACGGGGAACTTGATCACATCATGGGACACAGTGATGAGGGCATTCCCCTGCAGAACTGCCCCATGTGCGGGCCGACACTGGTGATACAGCGTAAAAACAGGGCGGGCGATCACCTCTATTGCCATAACTGCGGGGGAGAGTTTGAACTACAGTCTCAGGAAGAAACCCTGGTGGCAAAGCCCACCGGCAAGAAGGGGCAGGCGAGTGATCTGGAAACTGAAGTCGATACTGACCTGATTGCGCACACCGTTGAGACGGCGGTGGCCTCATTGCCGGTCAACGAACTGATCAGCGCTCTGGCGCTGGAAAAAACTAATAAATCATAATAAGGAGTCGATGGCTTGGCTGACGGTATTACAAAAACGTTTCTGGAAAAATATAAGATGATTAGCTGGCAGGCCAGCGATTCTTCAGGGAAAAGCACCTCATGGTTTGAATTCTGGCCGACCTGGGTGATGTACAGTCCGGTCGCCGTGCAGTGGCTATTGCTGGCTTTGTGTTACCGCTCGCTGACCCTGCCTCTGTTGGCCAATCCCCGTTTGCCGTTGGCGGGCATGGTTGGCGGCTCCAAGCATGAACTCATGGAACAGGCTCAGGGTCAGTGTCGTGATGCGATTCTTCCCTGGGTCTGTTTCACGGTGAATTCTGAATCTGTCGAAACTCAGGCAGCTCGGTGTTTACTCCAGGTCGTGGCAGAAAAAATCACTCTGCCGTTTGTCTGCAAACCGGATGTAGGTTGCCGCGGTGCAGGCGTCAAACTCATTGAAACACAGCAACAATTGCATCATGTTATTGCCTCCTACCCGGTGGGTTCGGCCTTTTTGTGCCAGACGCTGTCGACCTGGGAGCCGGAAGCCGGAATTTTCTACGTCCGTAATCCCGAAACGGATGAGAACGAAATTGTCTCCATGACGTTTAAATATTCGCCCCATGTTGTCGGCGATGGCTCGAGTACGGTGCAGCAACTGGTAGCGCAGAATGAACGTGCCGGTCAGCTGCAGCATCTGTATCAGTCAAGACATCATCAGCGCTGGCAGCAGGTGCTAAAGCAGGGCGAGAAACTGCGTCTGGTGTTTTCCGCCAGTCACTGCCGTGGTGCTGTATTCCGCGATGCACGTAGTCTGATTACCCCGACACTGACGCAAACGATTCACCGGATGATGAGTGATTTGCCCGAGTTTTATTACGGGCGACTGGACGTGAAGTTTTCAGATATTGATGCCCTGAAAAATGGCAGGAACATTGAAATCGTCGAAATCAACGGCGCCAGTTCGGAATCTATTCACATCTGGGATAAGGACGCGCGTTTTAGTGAAGCCATCAGCACCCTGCTATGGCAGTACCGCACCCTGTTCAAAATGGGCGCTTACCATAGGCGGCAGGGAATGAAGCCGCCCGGCTTGCGCAAATTAATAACTCACTGGCTGCACGAACGCCGGTTAACCCGAAGTTATCCGGAAACTGACTAAGGCGATAGATATGCAAAATCCTCTGGCATTATCCAAAGTGAATCCGCTATTACGGTGGGCTCTGAACAAGCTGACACGTTTGCATGTGTTACGTGACTGGTATGATGAGTGGCTTGCAGGCGGAAAAGAAAATCGCGGAGCACCGGCCTTTCTGGATTATACCCTCAGCAAACTCGGCGTCAGTTTGTCTGTAGATAACCCGGAGCGTTTACAGGCAGTACCGAGCCACGGGCCACTCATTGTGGTTGCTAACCATCCCCTCGGCGGGCTGGAAGGCATGCTGCTCAGCCGTCTGCTTTTGAGTCAGCGTTCTGATCTAAAGGTGATGGCGAATGATATGTTGCTGGCATTTCCGGAATTCAGTGATCTGTTTATTGGTGTTGATGTACTCAATCCCGCGCGTCAACAATCCAATGCCAGAGGGCTAAGGCAGGCCAGTCAGCATCTGGCGAATGGGGGTGCCCTGTTGGTGTTTCCTGCTGGTACGGTATCGCGCCTGAAGCTGCCGGGCATGCGAATTGAAGATGAGCCATGGCTGCCGATGATCGGTCGACTGGCGATCAAATATAAGGCCGCCTGTCTGCCGATATATATCAGCAATCGAAATAGCCTGTGGTTTTATTTTAGTGATTATATTCACAAGCGCCTGCGCACCCTGTTATTGCCGCGCGCCATGCTGGCAAAACGCGATACCACGGTGGCGGCCACGATAGGCCATGCGCTGTATTGTGACCAGTTACCGCCACCGGTGACAGCGGGCGGTTTGATGCAGTATCTGCGGGTGAGCTGTGAACTGCTGGGCGATCAGTCATGGCTGCAAAAACCGGAGTCCCAAAACCGTCAACGCATGATAGAGAAAGTTATTTCGCCGATGTTGTTGCAAGAGCAAATGGCCCGGCTGGAGTCCTATTGTGTGGACAGGCAGGGTAATCATGCCGTGTATTGCGCGCCTTTCGAACAGCTGGGTTGTGTGGCCGAGCAGTTGGCCATTGAGCGGGAGCGTACTTTCCGTGCCGCCGGAGAAGGCACCGGCCTGGAGCGTGATCGTGACCGTTTCGATCCGCACTACTGGCATGTCTGGGCCTGGGATCATGCTGCAACAAAACTGATTGGGGGCTATCGCGCAGCCAATATCAGTGAGGTGATGCAACAGCAGGGGCTGAACGGCCTCTACAGCCACTCCCTGTTTCATTATGACGAGGCCTTTATTCAGGCGCTGGGCGGTGCCATAGAAGTCGGGCGTTCGTTCGTCTGTGTGGACTATCAGCGTAATCTTCGGGCGCTGGACCTGTTATGGCGGGGCATCGGTGCCTTCGTGGTGCAGAACCCCGATTGCCACACCCTGTTTGGTTGTGTCAGTATTTCCCGTCGTTACTCCCCTTTGGCCCGGGCATTGCTGGCAGATACGCTGTTAACCAATCACACGGCCGACAGCAATATTCGCTTGCTGGTCAGGCCAATATCACCTCTGTCGACGCAGGATCGCCCCTGGGACAGGGCGCTGATGGCCACTCTATCCAGTGTCGCCATCATCAACAAATTGCTGGGACATTCGGATGCGGAAAATCGGGTGCCAACACTGATCCGCCACTATCTGTCGCTCAATGGCAAATTTATAGATTTCTCTCTCAATCATGGTTTCAACGAGGCCCTGGATGGCCTGATTATGGTTGATTTGCGGCTGGCACCACAAAAATATCTTGATCGTTATCTGGGTAAGCCGGAGGCGAAAAGTTTTCTTGAAACGTGGAGGCAGCATGTTGCGTAAAGCGCTAATTCATTCGCTGGAACAATTAACGGTGATTTTCGATACTCTGGATACGCTGGTTTCAGAGGAGGCCAATGCCCTGTTTCTGCAAACTGGTGCCGGCCGTCATATCCGTCATATCAGTGATCATTTCCTGGCTCTGCAAAAAGGGCTGTTGCAGGATTGCGTGGATTATAATCAGCGTCACCGCGATAGCCCGGTTGAATCTGACCGGCAGCTGGCAAGCGCTCAGGTGAAAGCCTTGTTGCGGTGGTGTGAACAATTACAGGTCGGCGATAAACCGTTGACAGTGATCTCGGAAATCGACTGCCTGCAGACACAGAATGCTCAGTTCAAATCCAGTCTGCATCGGGAGCTACTCTATCTGATCAACCATACCATTCACCATGTTGCGCATATCAAGCTGTTACTGGCTCATGCCGGGGTGGCTCTGCCTGAATACATTGGTCTGGCACCCGGCACCACCACATTTCTGCGCCAGAACAGCGCTAAAATGGGTGCTGTGTAATGTGTACCCTGAGTCTGTTCCCGAGCCGGGAAGGCCTGATTATTACCATGAACCGGGATGAACGTCGCGATCGACAGGAATTAAATACGCTGGTCACGAAAGATGATCAGGAAAGGGGCGTTAGCATGAGTTACTCGGTCGATCTGGTTTCAGGGGGTACCTGGTTTGGCATGAACTCCAGCGGTCTGGTTGCGGCATTGCTCAACCGCTATCAGGAGTATTGTCCGAGCGCACGGCAGAGTCGTGGCCTGATCATTCCCCAGCTTTTAAAGCAGTGTTCGGCACAGGCTGTGGATAATGCCATCAACCGGCTTGACTGGTTGGCGTTTGCTCCTTGCGACCTGGTATTTGTCGGGCAGAGTCAGGCACGGTGTTATTGCTGGAATGGCTCGGTGTTGCAGATGATGGAGATTGCGCTGGACAGGGGCTGGTTCATCAGCTCTTCGTCCGAGCGGCTGGATGAGGTTATACAGTATCGCCGGGATCTGTTTGATGCATTTGTCCACGCGCATCAGGCAGCAGGCCCGAGTGCAAAAAATATCCTCAATGAACTGCATCTGCTGCAAGATTCTGATAATGCTTCATCCAGTATTAATATGTCGCGTCCGCATTCGCATACCAAAAGCATTAGTCGGGTGATTATAGAAAAAGACCGGATGCAGTATGACTATTTTAATGAAAAGGCGTTGGCGGAATTCGACCCGAAACAGCCCTGGCGAGCCGGCGTTCAGCAAATATTCTATCCACAAGCACTTACAGGTATCGCGCTATAAGCCTGCAATCGACTCGCCTGAATTAGCTTAAAGCGAGCCGCGAAATTAAGCCCTGATCACCAGTTTCGGTGGCGCGCCTTCGTTGAATACGGTGGAAACAATGGCGGCGTATTCCACGCTGAGTCTGCTGTAGACATTATCCAGTGACATGTTGAGCACATTGGCGGTGATGGCGCGGGCCACGCCGGCGTGGCCGACGATGAGAATGTGTTTGCCTCTGTAGGCTTCGGCAATTGCCAGATAGGCCTGCCAGACGCGTTGTGAAAAAGCATTCAGGTCTTCGGCGCCTTCGGGGCGGTTGTGCACGGGATCCTGATAGAAATGCTCCAGCGCCTGGCTGTCCCGGGCGAGAATCTCTTCCGGGGTCAGGCCTTCCCAGACGCCGAAGCCGATCTCTTTCATCGCCTCTTCGACGAGGCAGGTAGCGCCGGTTTTGGCCGCCAGCGCCCGAGCAAAATCCAGGCAGCGAGCCAGCGGCGAGGAGATGATGATTTCCCACTCGGGCTGCTCCGGCATTGAGGCCCACATCTGCTGCCAGCCTTTTTCGGTGAGCGGGTCATTGACGCCGTAACCGCGATAACGGCGACCGCCTTCGGGTTCGCCGTGACGTATTACATCAATTCTGGTCATAGTGTTTTTATGTTTTTGAATTAATCATTGCTGCTTGTAATTATTACTGCTGGATTCATGAATGTAGGTGCGAATTTATTCGCACAAGGGTATTTCAGCGCGAACGGAAGCATATTTGTGCGAATGAATTCGCACCTACAGGTACCACTCTTAACCTAACCAGCCACCGAGTGTCAGCAGCGCCAGCATGGCAATCCAGACCAGAATCGAGCGGGTAACCAGGCTGCGGGCAGAACGGATACAGGAGATTTCATCACTGCACTCCTGATCGCGCAGAGCGCCCATGCCGGTGTTAATCAGCACGTCGTAATTGGAAAGTGCGATATCGGTTTCCTGGGGACGGTTCTGATGGGCCTGTACGGCACCATCAAAATGGCCGGTGAGGGCGTAGCCGATGGCCAGTAAACGCGCCGGTGCCCAGGCCATGCTTGCCTGGATGAATGCGGCGGGTTCGCGTAACGACGCGGCTGCATCGTCCTGTTTGCTCAGATACGCGATCAGGTGGTACAGCACTGCGCCCAGCGGGCCGAGTAGCACAAACCAGAACAGCACCGAGAATACGCGTTCGTTTACCACGCTGAGAATGGCGTGGGTGACATCCGAGATCTGTTGGTCGGGCGAGGCTGAAGCCGGGCGACCGGTGAGCAGGCTGGCATAATGCAGCGCTTCATCATCATCGCCCAGGCTGCGGGCATCCAGATAGGCGTCAATGTCGTTGCTCAGGCTGTTTGGCCCCAGACAGTAGAACAGGACCGCGATGCTGAACAGGAAATAAAATAACCCCAGGGAAACGTCGAATAAAGCCAGTTGCAACAGCGCGAACATCAGCAAGATGGGTGCCAGCACGGCGGCTAATTTAAGCCAGACGTTATCTGTTTTGATGTAATTATAAATACGCTGGGTATAACGCTCGAACCACGAGAGGTCGCGCCAATGGTGCTGGTGCCGGAAGCTGTGGTCGAGCATCAAGCTGATAATAATAGAGATAAGAGCCATATTTTTGTTATTTAGTTGAAGGTTGCGCAGATGATAGCATTACTCGCGTATTTTAAAAGAGCACCGAGAAGCTATTAGTTGGCAGTAGGCAGTTGGCAGTAGGCAGTTAAAGGCCAAAAATAAAAATGCCCCCCCATAGGGAGAGAGGGCAGTGTATGCAGGCTTGCAAGTTCTGTCCGGGCATCTAAACTTTTACTGCCAACTGCCAACTGCCAACTGCCAACTATGTCTTAAGCGAGCAGGGATTTGAGACGATCCCAGTCGAAACCGCTGCCGGGGTCGGTTTTTCGCCCCGGGGCGATGTCGCTGTGACCGGCCAGCCGGGTTTTGCTGATGTTGGGGTAGACGGTGTTCAGTGCCTCGATCAGCGCCGCCAGTTGCTGATACTGGGTCGCTTCGAAGGGCGAATCATCGCCGCCTTCCAGCTCGATGCCGATGGAAAAATCATTGCAGGTGTCGCGGCCCTGATAACAGGACTGCCCGGCGTGCCAGGCGCGTTGATGGAAGGGCACAAACTGCTGCACCGTGCCGTCGCGGCGAATCAGCGCGTGGGCGGAAACCTTCATCTGATAAATTTCCGCAAAGTAGGGATGCACCTCGGCGGGCAACTGGTTGGTGAACAGCTTCTCGATCCATGGCCCGCCATACTCACCCGGCGGCAGGCTGATGGAGTGCACCACGATCAGGTCGATATCGGCCTCCGCCGGGCGGTCATCGACATTTGGCGAAGCGGTGTAGAGGGCGTTTTCGATCAGGCCGGTTTCGGTGTTTATCTGCATGGGCTGATTATAGTGGTTGTGAGCGAATCTCGCCTGCCGCGCGGAGGGTAATTGAAATCATCTGTGGCGCTGATTTTACTGTCATAACTGTCCATTGTTGATTTCCTGCCGATGACAAATAAATCAACCCCCCATTTTGCAGTAATGACAATCGCTCCCCAGGCGGTACAATAGGCGCCTCATTTCAGGAAGCACCATTGAACACATCCAATACACCAAAATTAAACCCCCAGCAGGCCAAAGCAGTGCGCACCATAGACGGCCCGATGCTGGTGCTGGCGGGCGCAGGCAGTGGCAAGACCCGCGTGATTACCGAGAAGATCGCCTATCTGATCGGCCCCTGCGGCATTGCGGCGAACCGCATCGCGGCGGTGACTTTCACCAATAAGGCCGCCGAGGAGATGAAAAAGCGCGTCAAAAAGCTCACCGGCAAGAAGGAGTCCAGAGGGCTGAGGGTGTCGACTTTTCACCGCCTGGCGCTGAATATTCTGCATAAGGAATACGCCGCGCTGGATTATAAGGCCGGGTTTTCGGTGTTCGCGCAGGCGGACAGTATCTCCACCATTCAGGAGCTGTTGCGCAGCAGCGGTGATCGCGGTCTGGATCTGGCGAGTCAGGCGCAGTCGCAGATTTCCACCTGGAAGAATGACGGCATCATGCCCGAGCAGGCCGCGGCCAACGCCACCGACGACCGGCAGCTGCAGTTCGCCAAAATCTACGTGAAATATCAGCGCCAGCTGCACGCCTACAATGCCTTTGATCTGGACGATCTGATCTTGCAGACCGCGCACCTGTTTATGCAGCGCCCGGATATTCTGGAAGCATGGCAGAATCGCATTCATTACCTGCTGGTGGACGAATATCAGGACACCAATGCCATGCAGTACCAGCTGGTGAAAATGCTGGCCGATCGCCGCCGCTGCCTCACCGCAGTGGGCGATGACGATCAGTCGGTGTACGCCTGGCGCGGCGCACGGCCGGAGAACCTGGAGCAGTTGTCGAAAGATTTTCCCGATCTGGAACTGATCAAGCTGGAGCAGAACTACCGTTCCACCGGGCGCATTCTCAAGGTGGCTAACGAGCTGATCAAAAATAACCCCCATGTTTATGAAAAGCGCTTATGGAGCGATCTGGGTTATGGCGACCCGGTGCGGGTGATTCACTGCAACAGCGCCGAAGATGAAGGCGAGCGGGTCTGCATCGAGTTGCAGTCGCACAAAATCCAGAACGCCACCAAATACGAGCATTATGCGATTCTGTATCGCGGCAACTTCCAGGCGCGCATTTTTGAAACCTACCTGCGCGCCATGAATATCCCTTACGTGGTCAGTGGCGGTATCTCGTTTTTCGAGCGTACCGAGATCAAGGATGTGGTTTCCTACCTGCGCCTGCTCGCCAACCCCGATGATGACGCCGCGTTTTTGCGCGTGATCAACACCCCGCGCCGGAACATCGGCCCGGCGACGCTGGAAAAACTCAGTAAATATGCGGTCAAGCGTGAAGTCAGCCTGCTCACCGCCTGCGGTGAAGTCGGCGTGCAGAGCCTCCTCTCGGCCTCCGCCGCCCGAAATCTGAGCCAGTTTTGCGACTGGCTGCTGCGTCTGGCCGATCGCGCTGAAGATGAACCGGCCACTGTCATCACCCGCCAGCTGCTCGATGACCTGGGTTATGAAACCTGGCTGCTGGAACAGAGCCCGGATGTGGAAACCGCCGAGCGCCGCTGGGCCAACGTGATGGAGCTGATGGAGTGGGTCTCCCGGCTTCAGACCAAGGATCCCGAGGCGGGGGTGGCGGAGCTGATGTCGCGGCTGGCGCTGATGGATATTTTGCAGCGCAAGGAGGATGACAAGGCGCAGGATGCGGTCAGGCTGATGACCCTGCACGCGGCCAAAGGGCTGGAGTTCCCGCACGTCTTTCTGGTGGGGTTCGAAGAGGATCTGATCCCGCATCAGGTCAGCATCGAGCAGGACAGCATCGAAGAGGAGCGCCGCCTGGCCTATGTTGGCATCACCCGGGCGCAACGTACCCTGAGTCTGACCATGGCGCAGGTGCGTAAACGCTACGGTGATAAGGTGATGTGTGAACCCAGTCGTTTTCTGGAGGAGCTGCCCCAGGATGATATCGAATGGTCGGGCGGCAAGCATGCGGTCAAGTCGACCCCTGAGACCGGGCGCTCCCATCTGGCGGGGCTGAAGGAGATGCTGGGGTAGCGGATTACAGAGGGTTATAAAATCAAATGCTTAGAATAATTATGGTTTAAAATTCAGCTCTTTTATAGAAATCGCTCGCTTGACAGAATTGCACAAATACATGACAATGCGAATCATTATCATTTACAAATGAAAGATTAACTAACTATGTTACAAGCCCTTATTCGTCCTCTAGCTTTTCTGGCAGCCCTTGTATTGTCCCTGAGCCCGGCTGTTTCCATGGCCGACCCCTCCCAGCGCCTGGTGCAAATGCTGGATTATATCGGCGTGGATTACCCGCCCACAGTTGAAAACGGCAAAGTGGTCGATGAGGTTGAATATGCCGAAATGCGGGAGTTTTCCGGTGAACTGCGCAACCTGATTCTGGGCATGCCGGAATATGAAGAAAAGGCCAAGTTAGTCCAGGAAGCGGAGCAGATACGCCTGGGCATTGCCCGGCGTATCGAAGGCGACAAAATCGCCACGCTCACCCAGCAGCTCAAGGCGGATTTAATTGCCACCTACGACATTTCAGTCGGCCCGATGAAAGTGCCCGACCTTTCCAGGGTGCAGGCTTTGTATGAAGCGGAATGTTCATCCTGTCACGGCATACTGGGTTACGGCGACGGCCCGCTGGCCAGTGAGCAGCCCATTCCCCCCAGTGATTTTCACGACATGAAACGCCAGTACAGCCGTAGCGTGTTTGATCTCTACAATACTATTTCGCTGGGCGTCGACGGCACACCTATGCAGGCTTTTGAGCAGCTCGATGAAGAGCAGCGCTGGGCGCTGGCCATCTACGTGAGCCGGTTCTCAGCCACGCGGGAACAGCGTGAACTCGGCAAGTCACTCTGGCAGCAGGGCTATTTGCGCGATTACTTCAAGACCCTGCCCAACCTGACGGGCATGTCGTACGCCAAGGCCGAAGAGCTGGGCGAAGACATCAATGTCGATGGCAAAGCCGTGCTCGCCTACCTGCGCAGCAACCCCGACATCCTGGATATCTCCGACCATGCCGCCCTTGATACCAGTATCGCCATGCTGGCCGTCAGTCTCGAACACGCCAGAGCCGGTGATAGCGAAGCCGCCTACAAGGCGGCCCTGTCGGCCTACCTTGATGGCTTTGAACTGGCAGAACCGACCCTGGTTATTATCGACAAGAAGCTCAAGCTAGAGATCGAGAAAAAGATGATCGATTTTCGTGAGGCCTCCAAAAAGGGCGATGTGGAACAAATGCAGCGCCTACAGTCAGAGCTGGTCGATTTGATCAATGAGGCCAAAAACACCATCGGCTCGAACCAGATGTCAGCGGAGGCGGCTTTCTTCGGCTCCTTTATCATTCTGTTGCGCGAAGGTGTGGAAGCTATTCTGGTGCTGGCCGCCATCATGGCTGCGCTGGTCAAAACCGGCCGTCGCAAAGCCGTTAAATATATCCATGCCGGCTGGATCAGTGCGGTGGTGCTGGGCGTAGCGACCTGGTGGGTGGCGGAGAACCTGATTTCAATCAGCGGTGCCAGTCGCGAGGTGACCGAAGGGGCCGCAGCGCTGTTTGCCGCAGCGATACTGGTGTACGTGGGTTTCTGGTTGCACAGCGCCAGCAGCAGCAAGCGCTGGAAGCTGTTCATCGACCACAAAATTAATAACGCTATGGAGAACAAAACGCTGTGGGTGCTGGCCACCGTCTCTTTTGTCGCGGTTTATCGTGAGATGTTTGAAACCGTGCTGTTCTATCAGGCCATGTGGGTGCAGATTGATACCGCCGATTCCCAGCAGGGCTTCCTGCTGGGGGTGCTGGCGGCCCTCGTTGTATTGGTTGCTGTGGCCTTCATGATTCTGCGCCTGGGCACACGCCTGCCCATCAAGAAATTCTTCCAGATCAATGCGGTGCTGCTGTTCATGCTGGCGGTGGTGTTTGCCGGGCAGGGTATCGCCGCTTTTCAGGAGGCAGGCATCATTGCCACCAGCATGGTGGAATTCCCCCGCATCGAATTGCTGGGTATTTACCCTACCGTCCAGGGTCTGGGCTTGCAGCTTCTTGTGCTATTAATGGGGATCGCTCTGTTGTCCTATCAGCGGAAAAATAGTTAGTTTCAAAAGATGATTGGTGATCAGGCAGGGGCCTGAGCCGGGCGGGTTTTATACCCGCCCTTTTTTGCGTGCGATTTATCGATAATGCCGGATTTGTGCTAGGGTATTAATCAATAATAAGCCTGATAACCAGAGACACACCATGCCCGATAAAAAAGATCTGGAGCTGTTGATTCTGGGTCATACCCCCATCCTGCAAATTGAATCGCACGAAGAAAAACGCGCGCTCGACCTGTTAGTACGAATTGCCGTGGCCAATCGACTGCCGGTCTATCAATGGTCGGTGACGGAAGGCCTGAAGCGTCTGGATATCGACCTGGGCACGCAACGCCATAATGCCGAGCCTGCCGATGTGCTGGGCCATATCAAGTCATCCAGCGTGGAAAGGATTTTTGTGCTGCTCGATTTCGACCCCTATCTCAGCGAGCCGACCAATACCCGTTTCATCAAGGAGATTGCCATGAAGTTTGATGGCAGTCGCAACAAACTGGTGTTCATCAGTCACAAAATTGAGATGCCGATGAATCTTAATCATAGCGTGGTGCGTTTTGATTTGAGCCTGCCTAATGAGGAGGCGCTGATTAAAATTATCCGGGAAGAGGCGCGGAAGTGGCAGCACGAATCGGGGCAGAAAGTTTCGCTCGACAAGCAATCGGTGCTGCGTATCGTCAGCAACCTCAAGGGGCTGACCTTCAAAGATGCGAGACGTTTAATCAGAAACGCCATTGTCAATGATGGCGCCATCACCGAAAGCGATGCCGATGAAATAATGCAAGCCAAGTATCGCCTGCTGAATCGTGATGATGTCATCTCCTTTGAATACGACACTGCGTGTTTTGGCGATGTCGGAGGTATGAGCCGGTTGAAGCAATGGCTGCATCAGCGCGAAAAAGTTTTTCACGCACAGGAACGTCTGGATGAGGTTGACGGCCCCAGGGGTCTGTTATTGCTGGGGGTGCAGGGCTGTGGAAAAAGTCTGGCCGCGAAAGCGGTCGCGGGCATCTGGAAAGTGCCATTGTTGCGTTTTGATTTCGCCGCCCTCTACGATAAATATATTGGCGAATCAGAAAAAAATCTGCGCGCATCATTAAATACCGCCGGACTGATGGCGCCGTGCGTACTGTGGATCGATGAAATCGAAAAGGGTATTTCAGGCGGCAATGATGACGGCACCTCCCGGCGAATACTGGGCGCCTTGCTGACCTGGCTGGCGGAAAACAAAGCGCGTGTATTCGTCGTCGCCACCGCCAACAACATTGATGCTCTGCCACCAGAGCTGATTCGAAAGGGCCGACTGGATGAAATTTTTTTCGTGGATCCGCCTAAAGAGGATATACGCAAACAGATTTTTTACATCCATCTGGAAAAGCGCAAGGTCGCAATCGATGAAATCAATATGGATGAGGTCGCCCGCGCCAGTGATGGTTTTTCCGGTGCTGAAATCGAGCAGGTTATCGTCAGCGCACTGTATGCCGTGCGCGCCGGAGATGCCGAAATGAACACCCGGTATCTGCTTGACGAAATCGCGGCCACGCGTCCACTGTCAGTAGTCATGGACGAAAAAATTACTCAGCTGCGGCAATGGGCGGCGCATCGAACCGTTCCGGTCGACTAAAGTTGATCTCACTCTGTCCGGAAATGTAATGTTTTCAGGTTAAAAACAAAGCCATTCTGTTATTAATAATAAAACTGAATATTGCCACCGAGCGCATAATCAGGGCTGCCGTGACTCAGCCCTTTGGATATAAAATAATATACGCTATGGTCTTTGCTGATGAACTGAGTGTAAAAGAGATTCAGTTCAAGTGGCTCCTCCAGACCTGATACCTGCGCCTCGCTGAAATACAGATAGCCGCCCAGCTGCCCTCGGTTCTGAGTCCATTTGGCAAGACCCGCTGTGCCGTAGAGTGCATTTTTATAATTAAAATCAGCAGCATCACCGCTGATTTCGTACCCCAGTTCTGCAGATAGAACATAGCTGTCGATATTTTTATAAGCACCGGCCTCAATAAATAAATCATCTTCGCCCGTACCCAGTCCTTTGTCGGCATCCGCCGTGCCGAACTTGACGCCACCGGTTAAATGATAGCTGGCGGTGTTACGCGTTTGCGGTGTGAAATAAAAAGTACCGGAGAGAGTGAGGTCACCAATTCCTGAGACAGAATTTCGGCCGGAGTGCATAAAAGTTCTGGAAGTTTTATGGGTGGCAATAATGTTGCCGTCGCTACCAGCATGCAGCAGCGGCATCGAAGCAAACAGGCTGAAATTGTTCAGCCGATAGCCAAGGCCGAGAGGGATGCGCCATAAGTCAGTGCTGTCAGTTGTGCCGTAGTCAGCCTGCTGATATTCCAGACCGGTTAAGAATGATAATTCACCTATTGCTAACAGCACAGGGCGGTCTCGCTCTACGGCGTTGGCAAATGCTAAGGGGTTGATCCAGATCAGTAGCATTATATTGCTGAGGATTTTTTTAAGCATAAAAGCACCTGTATTAAGCGATGTAAGAAGGAGCGCGAAAACCAGAAGAGATTTTTTTGGTTTGTCGAAATTGTAACGCCAATATTTCCATTATTTTCTATGGCTGTAGTACGGCATTAGCCGACTGTAAAAAATCGGGGCGTGAACCGGCGTGGACGGGGCAGTGCGGTAAGGGGGTCGGGACAATGAAAAAGAGCAGGCAGCCTGTATGCTGCCTGCTCTCTGTGTCTGTCTGAGAATGCCGTTGTCGTGATTATTTCATGGATGAAATATATGAAATGACCGTTGCCTGTTCTGACTCATTCAGTGCTCCTACGATAGCCTGCATCGGAGAGGCAGACCTAAAGTCCGGATTTGTACGATAACTGTTCAGCGTTCTTTTAAGGTACTCGGTGGGTTGACTGGCGATGCGCGGCAGTTTTTCTTTGCCGTGGCCGTCGTTACCATGGCAGATTGAGCATCGTGCCTGGAATGCTTTCGCGCCTTTAGTAGATAGTTCAGGAGGCAATGCCGGGCCGGGTTTGGCTTCCTGAGAGAAATAGTACAGCGAAATATTAATGCGATCTTCGTCAGTCAGGACCTTGGCCAGCTCACTCATAATTTTATTATCCCGCTGTTTGCTGGCGAACATCTCAAACTGTTCCAGCAGATATTTAGGATTCTGTTCGGCCAGGTTTGGAATATAGTCCCGTGTACTGTTGCCGTCTTCACCATGACAATATTTGCAGACAAAAGCTCTCTCTTTACCTGCAACGATAGCTTCTTCCAGTAAAGCCGGGCTGGCAAGGCTGGTGTTGAGTTTTGAGTGCAGGCTGGACGGCTCTTCAGCGCTTACAGTAAAGGGTACAAATAAGCAGATTAAAAATACATATCTCATCAGGTTGTTACCATTAAAGTTTCTCTCTGGAGAGAGGTGAGGGTGAAGCGATAAAATGTCCGGCTGATTTATTTATAACACTAATTGTAATGTTAATAGATTAGCAGTTATATAGAAAAAATCTAATAATGCGTCTTATAGGCAAACTTTCTTCTCAGGTCGCGCAAAATAATATGCACCCAGGGCCAGATCAGTGCGCTGGTTAATGAGGGCATAAAGTACAGCCAGGTGTCGGGCGCCCGGCCCATGATGCCGTCAACCCATAACACTAATGCCTGTTTCATCAACAGCAAAAAGAAAATAACGATGGACTGTTGCAGCATGGAGGCCACACGTAAGCGCTGGTGCTGCGCATGGATGATATAGATGACCAGCACCAGCCCGAGGGCATGTTGACCGAGCAGGGCACCGTGCGAGACATCCAGCATCAGTCCGGCAAACCAGGCGACGGTGACGCCGATGCTGGCGGGTAAGGCCATGGTCCAGTAGATTAATACCAGTGTTACCCAGTCGGGGCGAAAGGCCTGTGCCCAGTCAGGCAGGGGCATCATGGCGAGCATGAATGCAGCAATAAGGGTGAATACGCCGATGCGGGTGTTAGGGTTGAACATCGTCACTCGGCGGGGGTTGGGGTGGGTTGTGCCAGACCAGAACCACTTCACGGCTGCGATCCAGCTGGGCGAGGGGTTCGGCTTTTATTCTGGCGAAGGCCTCATCGGGGGAGCGTTCGATGTGGCTAACCACGGCCACCGGATAGTTGGCGGGGAAATGCCCGCCCAGCCCGGAGGTGATCAGGGTGTCACCAATACGGATATCTGCATTCTGTGCAATGTAGGGAATGTCGAGATAGTCTATTTTTCCGGTACCGAAGGCGTTGGCGCGCAGGCCGTTGCGGTCTATCTGTACCGGCAGTGCATGGCTGGCGTCGGTGATGAGCATGACCGTGGATGAGTTTGCGTTGACGTGGACGGTCTGTCCCATGATGCCCTGTGCGTCGATCACGGGCTGTGAGACATACACACCGTCATTGCTGCCTTTGTTGATGATGACCAGCTGGCGGTAGGGGTCGATGTCGACATTGATGATTTCGGCAATGAGTACTTTTTCACCGGTTTTGGGGGTGGCGCTGAGCAGTTCGCGCAAACGCAGGTTTTCTCTTTCCAGAATGTCCATTTTTTGCAGACGAATCCGGTTCTGCAGGTAGAGCTCTTCGAGCCGGCGATTTTCATCCAGCAGTGCCTGCTGCGTGCTCAGGGTTATGTCTGCCCAGTAATACAGGCGAATGGGCAGGTCGATGGTGTACTGCAAGGGGTAGAGCAGGTGCGACAGGGTGTTGCGCACCATCTCCATCTGGCTCCAGCGGTGATCAACCGTCATCAGCACAATGCTGGCGATCACCAGAATCAGCGCCCGTAAGGTAACTGAAGGGCCTTGTAGAAAAAGCGTTTGCATCGGCTTAGCAACAACCGAAAAGTGCAGGATCAGGGCATGACGGCTGCACCACTGTCATGTTCTTAATCAAGGGCGAAGAAATCACTCCCGTGTTCGTCGATCAGTTCCAGTACCCGGCCACCGCCGCGTGCAACGCAGGTCAGCGGCTCTTCCGCCAGAACTACAGGCAGACCGGTCTCTTCCATTAACAGGCGATCAATGTCGCGTAGCAGGGAGCCGCCGCCGGTCAGCACGATGCCGCGATCGGCGATGTCGGCACCCAGTTCGGGCGGGGTTTGTTCGAGTGCCGCCTTAACGGCCTGAACGATACCCTGTAATGGCTCTTGTAGTGCTTCGAGAATTTCGTTGCTGTTGAGCGAGAAACTGCGGGGAATGCCTTCGGAAAGGTTGCGACCCTTGACTTCGATTTCCAGCAGTTCCTTGCCGGGGTAGGCGGTGCCGATTTGATGTTTGACGCGTTCGGCCGTGGCTTCACCGATTAGAATGCCGTAATTACGGCGTACATAACTGACGATGGCTTCATCGAATTTGTCGCCGCCGATTCTGACCGACGCCGAATAGACGATGCCGTTGAGTGACATCACTGCCACTTCGGAGGTGCCGCCGCCGATGTCCAGCACCATGGAACCATGGGGTTCGTCGACGGGCATGCCGGCACCGATAGCGGCGGCCATGGGTTCTTCTATGAGAAATACACTGCGAGCACCGGCGTCGGTCGCCGACTCACGAATAGCGCGACGTTCCACCTGAGTCGCCCCGCAGGGGACGCATATCAGCACACGCGGGCTGGGGCGCAACATCTGGCTTTCATGAACCGAGCGGATAAAGTGCTGTAGCATTTTGGCAGTGATGTTGAAGTCGGCAATCACGCCATCGCGCATGGGGCGAATGGCGATAATATTCTGTGGCGTCCGCCCCAGCATGGCTTTGGCGGCCTTGCCGTAGGCTTCGATGGATTTCGGGCCGCCGGGACCGCGTTCCTGTCGTATGGCTACCACTGAAGGCTCATCCAGCACAATGCCTTTGCCGCGTGCGTAAATCAGAGTGTTGGCGGTACCAAGGTCGATGGATAGGTCGTTGGAAAATAAGCCCCTGAGGCGTTTCAGTAACATTAGCTGTTTTTTACCTGTTTTGGTCGGTTATCATTATTGACCTACTGAATATAGGCTAATTTTGAAAAAATTGGATATAAGTCGCGCGTACTCTAACAACAGGGTGTGGTTCGAGCAAGCAAAACAGTGCGAGCAAGCGCGTATTATGCTAACTTTCCGCTTTTGTGAACAGCCGCAGACTGTGAGCAGTAATATCGATAATTGCACCATGATTTCTGGAGTGAAGCCAATGTCCCTTGATGTGGATGAAGTAAAGAAAATCGCCTATCTGGCGCGCCTGAAAATAGAGGAAGCGGATATCCCGGGTTATGTCAGCAACCTGTCAGACATCCTCGACCTGGTCGCACAGATGAATGCTGTGGATACCAAAGGCGTGACCCCCATGTCGCACCCGCTGGATGCGGTGCAGCGCCTGCGTGAAGATGTGGTCACCGAGGGCAATCAGCGCGAATTGTTTCAGGCCATTGCGCCGAAGACTGAAGACGGCCTTTATCTGGTGCCACAGGTGATCGAGTGATGAGTCAGGATGAGATGAAGATGTATCATAAAAAAAACCTGGTCGAATTATCCGCCCTGTTACAGGCCGGCGAAGTCAGCAGTGTCGAACTGACCGAATATTTTCTGGCGCGGATTAATGCCCACGACAAAAACCTGAACAGCTTTATCAGTGTCACCGAAGTGCAGGCGCTGGCGGCGGCAGAGCAGGCCGACGCCGCCCTCAAAAACGGCACGGCAGGGCCGTTGACCGGCGTGCCGATCGCGCACAAGGATATTTTCTGCACCGAGGGCGTGCGTACCAGCTGCGGTTCTAAAATGCTGGATAATTTTATCTCCCCTTACGACGCCACCGTGGTGAGCAAGCTGAAACAGGCGGGCGTGGTCATGCTGGGTAAAACCAATATGGATGAGTTCGCCATGGGTTCGTCGAACGAAACCAGTTTTTACGGCGCGGTGAAAAACCCCTGGGATACGGACAGGGTTCCCGGCGGTTCGTCGGGCGGATCGGCCGCGGCCGTGGCGGCGCGTCTGGCACCGGCGGCCACCGGCACCGACACCGGCGGTTCCATCCGCCAGCCCGCTGCAATGTGTGGCATCACCGGCATTAAGCCCACTTATGGCCGCATCTCCCGCTACGGCATGATCGCCTTCGCCTCCAGTCTGGACCAGGCCGGGCCAATGGCGCAGAGCGCGCATGATTGCGCCCTGTTGCTGAATGTCATGGCCGGCTTTGATGAAAAAGATTCCACCTGTCTGGACAAGGACGTGCCGGACTATACCGCCGAGCTGGGTAAGCCGCTCGCGGGTCTGCGCATCGGTCTGCCGAAAGAATATTTCGGTGAAGGGTTGGATGCCGACGTGGAGAAAGTCGTGCGAGGCGCGCTGGACGAATACAAAAAACTGGGCGCCGAACTGATCGACATCGAGCTGCCTAACAGCGGGTTGTCGGTGCCGGTTTATTATGTTGTGGCACCGGCGGAATGTTCCGCCAATCTGTCGCGTTTCGACGGCGTGCGTTATGGCTATCGCTGTGAGAACCCGGTTGACCTGATGGACATGTATACGCGCACGCGCGGTGAAGGTTTTGGCGCGGAGGTGAAGCGCCGCATCATGGTGGGAACCTATGCATTGTCATCCGGCTACTACGATGCCTATTACCTCAAGTCGCAGCAGTTGCGCCATAAAATCAGCGAAGACTTTCGCGAGGCTTTTGAAAAAGTCGATGTCATCATGGGGCCGACGTCGCCGGATACAGCATTCAAAATCGGCGAGAAATCCGATGACCCGATTTCCATGTACCTGTCTGACATTTACACCATCGCAGTCAATCTTGCCGGCCTGCCCGGCATGTCAGTGCCCGCCGGTTTTGTTGATGGCAGGCCGGTAGGTCTGCAGATCACCGGCAATTATTTCAGGGAAAGTCAATTGTTGAATGTGGCGCATCAGTATCAGCTAAACACCGACTGGCACCGCGCTATTCCGGAGGATTTTTTATGAGTTATGACGCCGCTAAATGGGAAGTCGTTATCGGCCTGGAAATCCATTGCCAGCTCGCGACCAAATCAAAAATATTTTCCGGTGCCGGCACCGCCTACGGGGCCGAGCCCAACACCCAGGCCTGCGCGGTGGATCTGGCCCTGCCCGGCGTGTTGCCGGTGTTCAATAAAGAAGCACTGCGCATGGCGGTTAAATTCGGCCTCGCCGTGGAGGCGGAAATCGGCCTGCGTTCGGTGTTCGACCGGAAAAATTATTTCTATCCGGATTCGCCCAAGGCCTACCAGATCACCCAGATGGATCATCCCATTGTGGGCAAGGGCCATATGGACATCGAACTGGAAAACGGCGAGAGCAAACGCATCGGCATTACCCGCGCCCATCTGGAAGAGGACGCCGGTAAATCGATGCACGGCTCCTATCACGGCATGACCGGCATTGATTTGAACCGCGCCGGCACGCCGTTGATTGAGATTGTCTCCGAGCCGGACATGCGCTCGGCAAAAGAGGCGGTGGCCTACATGCGCAAGATTCACTCGCTGGTGCGATACATAGAAATCAGTGACGGCAACATGCAGGAAGGCTCGTTCCGCTGTGATGCCAACGTCTCAGTGCGGCCCCACGGTCAGCAGGAACTGGGCACACGCGCCGAGCTGAAAAACATCAACTCCTTCCGCTTTGTGGAACGCGCCATTAATCACGAAATCGAACGCCAGATTGATGTCATCGAGGATGGCGGCAGAGTGGTTCAGGAAACCCGTCTGTATGATGCCGATAAGGACGAAACCCGCTCTATGCGCAGCAAGGAAGAGGCCAATGACTACCGTTATTTCCCCGATCCCGATCTGCTGCCGGTGGTGATAGATGAGGCCTATGTTGAACAGGTCCGGCAATCGCTGCCGGAACTGCCCGAGCAGAAAAAACAGCGCTACATGGCGGAATTTGAACTCTCCATCTACGATGCCGCAGTGATTACCGCTTCGCGGGAACTGGCCGATTATTTTGAAATAGTCGCGGCGCAATGTGGCGATGCCAAACTGTCGGCCAACTGGGTGACGGGCGAACTCTCGGCAAAACTCAATAAGGCCGAGCTTGAAATCACCGCCTCAAAAGTGGATGCCAAAGCCTTCGCCGGTCTGCTGCAACGGATCAAGGACAACACCATTTCAGGGAAAATCGCCAAGGAAATTTTTGAGGCCATGTGGCAGGGCGAGGGCAGTGCCGACGAGATCATTGAAAGCAAGGGCCTGAAACAGATCACCGACAGCTCAGCGATTGAAGCCATGGTCGATGAAGTCATCGCCAACAATCCGGAACAGTTTGCCGCACTGCAAGCGGGTCAGGACAAGCTCATGGGCTTCTTCGTCGGTCAGGTGATGAAAGCCTCCGGCGGCAAAGCCAATCCCGGTCAGGTCAATCAGCTGATGCAGAAAAAATTAAAGTCATAACTGCATCCGTGTAGTAGGAATATAGAATATGAATGAATCAGAATTTATAGACTTGGCCGATAACACCATCGAAGCTATACAGGCCGCAGTCGACGAATGCGATGCCGACCTTGACTGTGATGAAGTCGGCGGCGTGTTAACGCTGGAGTTCGACAACGGCAGCAAAATCATCTTCAGCAAGCAGACACCGTTAAAGCAGTTGTGGATGGCCGCCAAAGCCGGCGGCTTCCATTTCAATTATGACGAAGCGAAGCAGCAATGGATATGTGACAGTGGAGAGAAAGAGAATTTGAATGTTATGCTGAATCGACTGGCCTCGGAACAGGCGGGCGAGCCGGTGGTGATTTTTCCTGTTTGATTGAAGAGCAAAAGCTTTTCACCGCAGACAAATTTTTCAGGAGCAGTGGTGCACGGAAGCACCGTTGACGAACCTAAGGATGGAATAAATTTGAACAGCCGCAGGCTGGCCCGAAGGGCGAATTACAGGACGTAATTCGTAACGCAGGAAGCCCGAAATAGCCGCAGAGAAAAACTTTTTGCAGGTGTGATTTCAATCGCACAACACTTTTTAAGAATACCTTAACGCTTTATAAATTCTTTTGCCATGAAGGGTATAGGTAGTTTTTTCGCAGGATAACCAAAGCGCAGTGCGTCCATCTTTTTATATTAATGAAACCTGATGGATGCGAAAAAGCCTTTACCCATCCTACGAACTGCGTTCAGTCGTCGAGTTACAAAAGGCAAGGCTGGTCGGCCCGGGATTAAGGGAGGCAACAATCAATCGTGGTCTGCCCCCCATTGTCCTTATTGCGCAATCAATTTTATGGCTTAATGTAGGTGTAGCCCATCTGCTGCAGATGTGAAAGCTCTGCAACACCGCTAGGAACAATGTCTTTATCACTAACGTCGTATAAATCGTTAGCAACATTTACACCTCTACCATTAACGGTATTGGCACATACATTGAAAACAACGCCCTGAAACTTCAGTTTATCAATGGTGGCCGTCATTGTGTTATTGGCGTTTGCATCTTTGAACTTAGGTAATTTTTCTAGCGAAGCTGGGTTAATCAGCATAGCGAGACCATTGCCGTGCAACACAACTTTCAGATCAAGATTTTCAGCACCAACAGCGTTGATATGATTCTGAATGTTGCGTAGAGCGCCAGCCTGTGCTTTTGGATTATCGTAATTGATGTGGTAAACAACTTTCTGTTTGCCATAGCGTTCGTTGGCGATGGCATTGCCAGCGGAGATCAGCATTAAGCAGGTGAATAAAGCTGAGATATAACGAATTGCTTTTGTGTTCATATGTAACCTCTTGATGATTTTTTATGTTAGCCAATCAGTGAATTAGCCAACAGGACTAAAACAGCTATTACTATTAAAAGACGGGTGAGCAATCATATTATTCAGTCTTTTTTCTTGTTTTTTCAATTTGCTGCTTATTACGTGTTTTTTGAATACGCAGGGTCGGACCTACACAACTGACTGATTAATATGTTAAAACAGTTAAAATCAGGCGTGCAATAAATTTTGGGGGACACAATACTTAATTACTTTTATTTTTTATAAAGCTTCGTCACCAGACTCGCCGGTACGAATACGAATTGCCTGTTCAATGGCCATAACAAATATTTTTCCGTCACCGATTTTTCCGGTATTGGCCGCGCCGCGAATGGCATCAATCACGGCTTCAACCTTGTCATCGGAGACGGCGGTTTCCACTTTCACCTTGGGCAGAAAGTCCACCACATATTCCGCGCCACGGTACAACTCGGTATGGCCTTTCTGGCGACCAAAACCTTTGACTTCTGAAACCGTGATGCCCTGCACCCCGATTTCAGATAAAGCTTCGCGCACATCATCCAGCTTGAACGGTTTAATTATTGCTTTAATCAGTTTCATTAGATCACCTGTATGTTTAAATTATCAGCCCCATTATGTCGTGCCTGTCTTGAAACGCAATCAGGCCTGCAATAAATCCAGGTCATAAGCTTTTTACCACATCCATTAGATAATGGCATCAAAAGTAGGAGACGGGATTGCTCCCGTCGTCCTCTCACACCACCGGGCATACGGTTCCGTACCACGGCGGTTCATGCAATACATTTGAGCCGATGGTATTGATCCATCAGCGATACCAGCCCAGGACGATCGAAGAACTTCTTCGGCAGAGCTTGATTCAGGTGCGAGGCACCCGAGTTCCACCAGGATCCACGGCCGTTGGTGGCACTCATCCAGGCTCTCGCCTTCGTCATCCCCAGACGCATCAGCTTTTTCGCCGTCGTGTACGGACGCTTCCATTGCCGCCAGAGGATCTTGCGCAGATGGCGACGGATCCAGCCGTCCAGCTCCTCAAAGATCCCCTTCACCCCCGCAAGACGGAAGTAGTTGACCCAGCCACGTAGCTTGGGGGCCAGTTCGGCAACGCTTCGCCTGATGAGACGTCTTTTCGCAGAGCGGAAGTACGCCTTGAGGTTCCCTTTTAGCCGTTAAATCGACTTGGGGGCTACCTTCAGGCGCACGTTATATTTCCGGTTGCAGACGGTGTAGCCAAGGAAGCTGCGCTTCCAGGGCCGATCCACCGCGCTTTTTCCCCGGTTCACCCGCAGTTTCAGCCGGCTCTCCAGAAATCGAGTCATCGAGGCCAGTACCCGCTTGTCTTTGACTTTGCGAGCGACCCGCGACATCAGGATGTCGTGGTTCACCCGGTCAAAGAATTTCTCCAGGTCGGCATCGACCACCCAGCGGCGGCCTTCTTCGATGTAGCGCCGCGATTGTTGTATCGCTTGCGCGGCACTGCGCCCCGGTCGAAAGCCATAGCTGTGGGTCGAGAACGTTTCCTCAAACAGAGGACTCAGGATCTGATGCAGGGCTTGCTGGATGAGCCGATCACGTACACTGGGGATTCCCAGCATGCGCGTGCCACCACCGGGCTTGGGTATTTCGACCTTTCGCACCGGCAGCGGCTGGTAACGACCTTCCCGCAGTTGTTCCCTGATCTCGGGTCAGTCGGCTTTCAGGTAGAGCTTCAATTCCCCTACCGTCATGCCGTCTACGCCGGGCGCTCCTTTGTTTCGGAGGACCCGTTCATAGGCACGCATCATGTTGCCTCGTTCTAGTACCGCTGACATCAGTTCCATGTCGACCCCTCATGGGAGTTGGCCTGCACCGCCGTGAACCTTACCGCCCCGGCCGGGTACTCTCGCGGGTACTGCCCGCCACCCTCCCCGTCGGGGAAGAGCTCTTCTGCTCTTCTGTCTGCGTCTCTTGTGTTCATCGAGGTCCAGGGTTCCCAATCCGTATTACATGTTCCGCCCTTCAGTGGCTGGTCAAACCACCTACTATGGCTTCTGCTGACTTCTGTCCACCCATCCCACCGTCTCACGACAGCGGTAGCCAGAGGCAGGTAGACAGATCTCCCAGGGTAATGCGCGCGACCTTCACACTTATGCCCGCCGCATCTACGTCCGCCGTTTCCGTGCAAGTACCGGGCTTTGAAGATATGCGCCTTCTTACCCACGGCGGCCGCCTCGTATGCGATTTCTGTTCGTCGGACCAGTGTTTTGCCTTCGGCTTCCTTCAGATCCCACCTCGCGATGGGCACCCTTGCCGTTCGGCTAACCGTTCCCCTTGCCGGGCCGGTAGAGGACTTTCACCTCCAAGTCATCCTGTCACCACCACAGTGACCGGAATAGCGCCAGTGAAGGCGCTGCGCGCCATGCCTGGCGCACGCAAAAAAAAGCCGGGCACCTAAGTGCCCGGCTAAATATTACCAGCAGGAGTCTATTTATTTGCCGGTAAATTCCGGATAGGCTTCCATCCCGCACTCAGCGAGATCGACACCTTCATACTCCTCCTCTTGGCTGACACGCACACCCATGAGTGCCTTGATTGCCAGCCAGACCAGCAGACTGGCGCCAAAGACCCAGACAGCGATGGTCAACATACCCACCAGCTGGCCGCCAAATGTGGTGCCGTCATTGGTCAGCGGTACGGCCATCAGGCCCCAGATGCCGACAACGCCGTGCACTGAAATCGCACCAACGGGATCATCGATACGCAGCTTGTCCAGAGTGACGATGGAGAACACTACCAGCAGACCGCCGAAAGCACCGATCAGGGTTGCCACCAGTGGCGTGGGTGTGGAGGGTTCAGCAGTAATCGCGACCAGACCGGCCAGTGCACCATTCAATGCCATGGTCAGGTCGGCCTTGCCGAACATGATGCGAGCCAGAATAATCGCGGCCACGACACCACCGGCAGCGGCGGCATTGGTATTCAGAAACACCATTGCTACCGAGTTGGCATTGGCGATATCACCCAGCTTCAGCACCGAGCCGCCGTTAAAGCCGAACCAGCCCATCCACAGAATGAAAGTACCCAGTGTCGCCAGCGGCAGATTCGCGCCGGGAATGGCATTCACCTGACCGTTCGGGCCGTATTTGCCTTTACGCGCACCCAGTACCAGCACACCCGCCAGCGCCGCACAGGCACCCGCCAGATGCACAATGCCGGAGCCTGCGAAGTCGGAGAAACCGAAATCATCACCCAGACTGTACATACCAAAGACCGCTTCACCGCCCCATGTCCAGGCACCTTCCATTGGATAGATGATACCGGTCATGACTACGGCAAACAGGATGAACGACCACAGCTTCATACGCTCAGCCACTGCGCCGGAAACAATCGACATGGCCGTGGCGACGAACACCACCTGGAAGAAAAAGTCTGAAGCGCCGGAATAAACCGAATCGCCTTCAAAGCCATTTTCCGATGATGCCGCCAGGGCATCGGCTACCAGCGTATCACCGCCGGCAATGCCGTCGAGGAAGTAGCCGCCACCGTACATAATCTGATAACCACAAACCATATACATGGTGCAGGCCACCGCATACAGCACGACGTTTTTGGTTAGAATTTCTGTTGTATTTTTTGAACGAACCAGACCCGCCTCTAACATGGCAAAGCCGGCCGCCATCCACATAACGAACGCACCCATTACCAGAAAGTAAAAGGTATCGATTGCGTATTGCAGTTGAAAAATTTGATTTTCCATCTTTATATACCCCTAATAGTTATAGCGCTTCGACGCCGGTTTCACCGGTACGAATTCGCACCGTCTGTTCAATGCTTGAGACGAAAATTTTCCCGTCGCCGATTTTTCCGGTATTCGCCGCGCCCCGAATTGCATCGATCACTTTTTCAGCGGTGTCCGCTGCAACCGCGACTTCGATTTTCACCTTGGGCAGAAAATCAACGACATATTCCGCCCCTCTGTACAATTCAGTGTGACCCTTCTGACGTCCAAAACCCTTGACTTCGGAAACGGTGATGCCCTGCACACCAATTTCCGAAAGCGCTTCACGAACATCATCGAGCTTGAATGGCTTAATAATTGCAGTAATCATTTTCATAATTTCTACTCCATGAAGTGGCCCGCCGTCAGCGGCGGACTACTTCTAAATAACGATTAATTAAACAACCTCCGACCTTTAAAGATCGAAAGACTTACTCAGTGAGAAAACAAGCGCTGTACCATCAGTCATGATATTGTCGGCACCATCATCAGGATCGCCATTGATAACAGAGACGCCTGCTTCAGCACCGCCGATATCTGTACTCAGACCCACTTCAAGGAAATTGCCTGCAAAATCACCACCCCAGGAACCGTAAGTCACTGACATTGGGCCTGCGCCATATGAAAGAGCAGCGTAGCTGTAATCCTCGTCTGTACCACCCGGCACCTCATGGAAACCTGAAGCGAAATCAGCGCCAAAACCACCATAACTGGCGCCTAAATTAATTTCATCGTAGGAAGTATCGAAGTTTCCGGTATAGCCGTAGTGGGTAACCCCGACACTGTAACCAATGTCACCCACTTCACCGGCAAAGCCGAGATAGGTATCAATTTCGATGCCCGGTGCCGGATCACCGCTTTGGCCTTCAACATCCGCCGCCCACATGCCCGCATAAAATCCGCTTTCGTGTTCGTAATCAATACCGCCATTGGCCGATGCACTGGCTGTCTGCTGTACACCGCGGAAATAGTAATCACTCACCACGCCTACATTGGCGGAAAGACCATCTACAGCCATCGCATTACCAATCTGAAAAGTTGCTGCAACTACACTAATCATCAAAGTTTTTTTCAACATAATTACGACTCCTGGAAAAAATTGTATTAAAAAATTAATTGAATTTAATTCAACTATGACGACACCAATGCAGGCAACGTGCCAAATATTATTTTGGCTTTTAAAACATCAAGTTAGCTTATTTTTAATTACACCAGAAACACTTTGACCAAATGCCCGTGCACTGACCTGGTGCCTGATAATTGCTAATGCATTAAATTTGTGCATAGTTTTGGCGTACAATTACAGCAACTTTTACTGGTGCCTGAATATGGAAAACAAAAACACATTAGATGATCTGGCAAAAAAGATAACCAACCTGCTGCCGGGGAATTTTCAGCAGGTACAGCATGATCTTGAGTCCAGCATCAAAACCCTGTTACAAAACTCACTTTCAAAAATGAATCTGGTCAGCCGCGAAGAGTTTGACGTTCAGGCTGCGCTGCTGTCGAGAACGCGCGAAAAACTGGATCATCTCGAAAAACAGCTTTCTAAACTCGAAAAAAACCGATAACGATGTACATAACACCGGGCTTTATACCTGTCATGGGTTTACATACAATACAGCCTCTTTAGACATACGGGAAAGGACGCCATGCAACTTGCCACTGTTTACACCCGCGCACTGGTCGGCATTAATGCCCCCGAAGTCACGGTTGAAGTTCACATCTCCAACGGCCTGCCGGCGCTCTCCATCGTGGGGCTGCCCGAGGCGGCGGTGCGCGAGAGCAAGGATCGGGTGCGCGCCGCCATCATCAACTCGCATTTTGATTTTCCGACGCGCCGAATCACGGTCAATCTGGCTCCCGCCGATTTGCCCAAGGAGGGCGGGCGCTACGACCTGCCAATTGCGCTGGGCATCCTCGCCGCCTCCGGCCAGATCAGTGATGACCTGCTGAACAGCCACGAATTTCACGGCGAGCTGGCGCTCAGCGGCGAACTGCGCCCGGTCAACGGCTGCCTGCCCGCCTCGCTGGCCGCCAGTGACAGCGGACGCATCCTGGTGCTGCCGGAAGTGAGCGCCCGCGAGGCTGCGCTGGTGCAAACCACCCGGGTTAAATCGGCTAAAGATCTGCTCAGCATCTGCCAGTATCTGCGCCAGCAGGGCGAACTGGAAACGCCGCTCATCCAGGAGACCAAAGCGGAGCGTGCCGATTTTGTCGCCGATATGGCGGATATTCGCGGTCAGCAGCGGGCACGCCGGGCGCTGGAGGTGGCCGCCGCCGGTCGGCACAACCTCATCATGGTCGGCCCGCCCGGCACCGGTAAATCCATGCTGGCTTCGCGCCTGCCCGGCATTCTGCCGCCGATGAGTGATGAACATGCGCTGGAAAGCGCGTCGGTGAGTTCGATCAGTTATCAGGGTTTTAATGTACGCAACTGGAAACAGCGTCCCTTTCGCAGCCCGCATCACACCGCCTCGGGCGTGGCGCTGGTGGGCGGTGGTTCTAATCCCTCGCCAGGGGAAATCTCGCTGGCGCACCACGGCGTACTGTTTCTGGACGAGCTCACCCAATTTGACCGGCACGTGCTGGATGTTCTGCGCGAGCCGCTGGAGACCGGCAGCATCATTATTTCGCGCGCCGCCCGCCAGGCCGAGTTCCCGGCCCGCTTCCAGCTGGTCGCGGCCATGAACCCCTGCCCGCAGGGCTACAGCTGCGACGGTAAATCGTTATGTCAGTGCACCCTTGAGCAGCAGAAACGCCATCGCGGGCGGATTTCGGCACCGCTGCTCGACCGCATCGACATTCATATTGAAGTGCCGCGACTGGACAAATCGGCCCTCGACAGCGACGCCCCGCGCGGCGAGAGCAGCGCCCTCATCCGCGAACGCGTGCATCATGCCTACCAGTGCCAGATGCAGCGCTGCGGCAAAAGCAATGCCGAACTCAACAACAATGAGATCGAAGCCTTCTGCCGGCTCGCGCCCAAAGAAAAGCTGGTGCTGGATCAGGCCATGGACAAACTCAGGCTCTCCGCCCGCGCCTACCACCGCATTTTGAAACTGGCACGCACCATCGCCGATATCTCACAAAGCGCTCAGATAGAAATGCCCCATCTGGCCGAAGCCATCAGCTACCGCAGTCTCGACCGATTTCTGGATTAAAGAGTCTTACAAGCCGCCCTAACCCTGATAAACTACGCCCCTTGATCTGCGCCCGTAGCTCAGCTGGATAGAGTGTTGGCCTCCGAAGCCAAAGGTCGGTGGTTCGATTCCACTCGGGCGCACCAATCAATACAAGCTGCTTCGTGCAGCTTTTTTTATGGCTGCAATTAAATGCTTTGATAACTAGCCAACAGCTTCGACCCGTTCCCCGGAAGCGTATTTCAATGCAGGCAATTAGCCCCGGCGAAACAGCGGGATGCACGCACGACTCCGCTCGAGCACACTTTCAAAACCAGCAAAACTTTTGGTAAAGCCAAAGCCAGACTGCGGCATCTCTTTTTACCGTTCAGATAAACCTGCGCATCGCGCACTTTACGAGTTAAAAGTAAGGTTATGCAGCATCCTGGAACAGGCCATGCAAAGTAGCGTCAGCATTTTCTCAATTTTTCAATGCCTATTAAATACGCAAAGTGTTTAAACTGTTGCCTAATATTTATTTTCCCGTTATCGAGTTCCGGTATGGCCTGAATTAACCCTGATGCTATTTAGCCTGACGTCGTTAGCCTGAACATATCAATTCTAACGACAGGGTTTACCAGCTATAAATTTATGTTCTGGAACCGGGACTACAAAATAACATTTCAACTGCATGAATAAAAACTCAGACGCAGTCGGGAGCGACAAGCCAATGCTCGATATCTATAAATCTTTTTACAATTTCAACGAGCAGCCTTTCCGCCTGAGTCCGGATTACCGTTTCTGTTACAACCATCCCAGCTATACCAATGCCAAATCGTATCTAAAATATGCGATTTCAGAAGGTGAAGGTTTTGTTGCTATTACCGGTGAACCGGGTACGGGCAAGACTACTCTGATAACATCTTTATTGTCCGAGCTGGACAACGTGCGCGTGCAAATAGCCACGCTCACCAATGTGCAGATAGATGAAGTCAATCTTTTACACTCAGTGTTAGAGGAATTCCAGCTACCGCTGAACAATCAGAATCAGGCCGGCCCCATATCCATCCTGAAACAATTTTTGATTCAGCAATCAAAAAAAGGCCGGCGCTGTATTTTAATTGTCGATGAGGCACAGGGCCTTACTAACTCCTCACTGGAAGAGCTAAGATTAATCTCCAACCTGCAACACAATAATCGCCTGTTGTTACAGGTGTTTCTTGTAGGCCAGGAATCCTTGATGGATATAATACGTGCGCCGGGTTTGGAGCAGTTGCATCAGCGCCTGATTGCTGCATCCCATCTCGAGTCACTTGCGCAATCAGAGACCCGGGCCTATATAGAACACCGACTGTATAAGGCGGGCTGGAAGAATGATCCTACGTTCGCCATAGAAGCGATGAATATAATTTATAAATTCAGCGGCGGTATACCACGGCGAATTAATCTGATCTGCCATCGTCTGTTTTTATATGGAGGTCTGACCCGGAAACATGAGCTAAGCGGTGCTGATGCCATGCACGTTATTGTTGAATTACACAGAGAGGGCTTGCTTATGCCGAAAATAGACATGCATCCTGATGAATATATGGACAGCGAAAACCCCTACGCTATCAGTAACAATAACAGCTGAACGATCGATTCAGTCATTATCACCTGTTGTATTGAGCGTCCCCTTCAGTGATAAACACCGTCCCGTTCAGTTCCAATTTTCGTTATAAATATGTCGCGCTGCTTTCAGCCCTGATGGCAGTTGTTCTCATGCTGGTATTTGCGGATCTACCCGACACCATTCTTTTCTGGCGAGAGCTGCAAAATTCAGCTCACACTCTGGTGTTCGCAGCCATCGCTATTTTAATTCTAATGCTGCTGCGAGAACTATCCCATTTTTTTTGGCAAACACCATTTAAACTCTATATAGCCGCGGGCTCTATCAGCCTGCTGATCGCTACACTGACGGAAATGATACAGATGTTCACGGCTCGCGATGCCAGTCTGATGGATCTTGCGCGCGATCTGGCCGGTATTCTGGCTGGACTGGGACTGTATGCTACGATTGATTCACGGCTTCAGACGCAAAGACTGATGTCAGCAAAAAAACTTAGGGCCGGCATTGTCGTGCTCAGTGTTTTTCTGTTTACTGCCAGCATGTTGCCACTGGCCTCTTTATCATCAGCTTATCTGCAGCGTGAAGATGAATTTCCGATAGTCGCTGATTTATCAGCGAACTGGACGCGACCGTTTCTGCGCTTAAACAATGCGGTTATAAGTTCAGATGTAAATAACGAAGTACGGGTCGAGACAGAAAACCGCTTTACGCGTGTTACTTTTATGCGTGGAACCTATCCGGGGTTTTCAATCATCGAAACTACTTCTGACTGGTCAGCCTATAGCACGTTTAGCCTGGCAATTTACTCGAAAAAGATCCAGCCATTTGAACTTGTGTTAAGAGTTCATGATGCACAGCATAATTATTCTTATACCGATCGCTTTAACACCGTACTAACAATTAACAAAGGTATAAACTATTTTAATATTCCGTTAGAGGCTATAAAGAATGCCCCTACTGACAGGAAAATGGACATGTCAAGAATAACAAAATTTACCCTGTTTTCAGCACAGCCTGCTGAAGGCTTAATTTTTTATTCAGACGCAATGCGTCTTGAATAAATACATAAAAATAGTGAGTACTGTTAAATATTTAGCAAATGAAAAGTCGGGGTTTCGCCTTTCAGTAACCGGGACATAACATGTTAAAAGTAGAAGACGCAAAAATTGGAATTATTGGTTTAGGCTATGTTGGCCTACCGTTGGCCGTTGAGTTTGGAAAACTGTTGCCGACCGTGGGTTTCGATATTAAGAGCAGCCGCATTGCCGAGTTGAGGACAGGCAGGGATAACACACTCGAACTGGATTCAGTGGAGTTATCAGACTCACTGCATTTAAGCTTCAGTGATCAGCTGGAGCAACTTAAAACCTGCAATGTCTATATTGTTACCGTGCCAACACCTATCGACCGCTACAAGCGCCCGGATCTAATCCCTCTGGAATCCGCCAGCAGAATGCTGGGTGAAGTTATAAGCCGGAATGATGTCGCTATTTTTGAATCGACCGTCTACCCCGGCGCAACAGAAGAGGTTTGTGTGCCTATCATAGAGTCGGTCTCCGGGCT
This sequence comes from Gammaproteobacteria bacterium, assembly GCA_032251315.1. Lineage (GTDB taxonomy): Bacteria > Pseudomonadota > Gammaproteobacteria > SZUA-229 > SZUA-229 > LH-M37. The sequence continues at coordinate 2,607 of JAVVEE010000016.1, read as the reverse complement.
GACTTATAACAGAGACTTTTACGCTGGTTATAGCCCCGAACGCATCAACCCCGGCGACAAGGAGCACCGGGTCTCCAGCATTTTGAAAATCACCTCAGGCTCCACCCCGGAAGCCGCTGATTTTGTCGATGATCTGTACAATAAAATCATTACCGCGGGCACCTACAGAACCAGCAGCATCCGTGTTGCCGAAGCGGCCAAGGCCATCGAGAACACCCAGCGTGACGTCAATATAGCTTTAATCAATGAACTGGCACTGATTTTTAATCGCCTCGACATAGATACCATGGAGGTACTGGAAGCAGCTGGCAGCAAATGGAATTTTCTACCATTTCGTCCTGGCCTGGTAGGGGGACACTGTATCGGCATCGACCCCTATTACCTGACACACAAGGCGCAGGAGATCGGCTATAACCCCGAAGTCATTCTGGCTGGACGAAGGGTCAATGACAGCATGGGTCTTTATGTGGCCGGGCAATTATTAAAAACCATGAACAAGGCACGGCTACAGATTCGCGATGCGCGAGTACTGGTGATGGGTTTCGCTTTTAAGGAAAACTGCCCCGACCTACGCAATACACGCGTCATAGATGTGATTGATGAACTAAAACTTTCTAACATTATCGTTGAGGTATACGACCCCTGGGCAGATCGTGCAGAAGCGGAACATGAGTATGGGATAAAGCTGATTGAGGAGCCTGAGGCAGGTGCTTATGACGCCATCATTCTGACAGTAGCTCACCAGCAGTTTAGAGATCTTGGCGCTGAAAAAATACGCGCTTTCGGCAAAACAGAATGCATACTCTATGACGTGAAGAATGTGCTGCCTGCGGACAAGGTGGACGGTCGATTGTAAAAAAATTTAACGCCCCTGTTACCGTTATCGATTTCACATACACTATTTATGAATATACGGCGATACTAAATTATTCGTTGATCAGTTATCATTAAGATTAATAACGATGAATTTAATTCCATGCGCCTCCACACTACGAGTGCTGAATTAGAGCCATGTATTTCAGGAAAAGATCATCATGAGTACAGTCAGATTTTTTCGTCATTCAAGCCGCCTGTTTCGTTATTACGTACCTACCGAATTTGTACTGTTAGCCGTCATTGAATTTTTTGTTTTAATGCTGTCACTTTATCTGGCATTGGAAGTCCGTTTTTATGGCCATGATTCAACGACGCCTTTTGTCAATTATTTACTTAGGGCCTTTTTATATGCGGCAGTAATGCAGTTAAGCATGGTTGCATTCGGCCTATTTCAGCGACAGCACGGACGATTTTTTGATGTGTTGATACTGCGCATTGGCAGCAGTTTATTGCTGGGACTGATTCCACTCGGCATCCTCTTTTATCTCATACCTAACTTATTCCTTGGTCGCGGGGTGCTTGCACTTACCGTTTTTTTTAGTTATGTCTTCATTTCAATTATCCGTCTATATTTCAGCAAGGCAGTTAAGCAGCACAATCTGTGGGCACGTGTTTTGGTACTTGGTTCAGGTGAAAAGGCAAAACTAATTAAGGATGCAGAAAAAGCGGGCGAACTGGAAGGGCTTAATATTATCGGCTACGTCTCTCTATCTGGAGACAAAGCCCCATGGCATGATGAAAAGACCATTGCTCTGGATAAACGCCTGATGAAATATTCTCAGGAAAAATACATTGATGAAATTGTACTGGCTATGGATGATCGTCGCACTTCACAAATACCACCCGATGATCTTCTCGACTGCAAAATGAGTGGTATTGATATCGTTGACATGGCCACATTCTTTGAAAGGCGAACAGGGAAAATTCGTCTTGATACGCTAAGTCCAAGCTGGCTGTATCTCTCTGATGGCTTTTATGAAAGTACCTTCCGCAACCTGATTAAACGCTTATTTGATATCGTAATTACGCTGCTCGTTCTTCCCCTGGCACTGCCTCTGGCGCTGCTTGTAACAACAGCTATTTTCCTTGAGAGTCGAGGTAGAGGCCCTATTTTTTATAGCCAGACACGAATCAAACAATTTGGCAAACCGTTTCAGATTTACAAATTTCGCAGCATGGTCAGTGATGCCGAAAAAGACGGGGTCGCGCGCTGGGCTTCGAAAAATGATGCCCGTATTACTCGCATAGGTTCGATTTTGCGCAAGGGTCGACTGGATGAATTGCCCCAGCTTTTTAATATCCTGAAAGGCGATATGAGTTTTGTTGGCCCCCGGCCTGAGCGTCCGGAATTTATCGCCCGCCTGTCTGAGAAAATCCCCTATTATGGTGAGCGTCACCGGGTAAAACCGGGACTGACCGGCTGGGCTCAAATTTCCTGCGCCTATGCAGATACCGAAGGCGGCAGTCTGGAGAAACTTCAGTATGATCTTTACTATGTCAAAAATCACAGCATCTTCCTTGATCTATTAATTTTGCTGCAAACACTCGAAGTTGTGCTGCTGAGCAAAGGCGCACAATAAGCCGATGATTTCCTTACTGCTCTGTCAGCCGCTAAATTAGCCTTCACAAACCTGACTAACCAAACGGCCCTTAAAAAGCCTGTTGCCGAGTGCAACCGGGACTGTCCGGTTATGCATCTATTTCCTGTGCGACGATAAAAAGTATGGTAAT
>JAVVEE010000015.1:25240-42294 GCA_032251315.1 Gammaproteobacteria bacterium | reverse complement strand
CTGCCGAGCGTACACGGATGTATTCTCAGCGCGTCTTGATTGAAGGGTATCCTTTCCATGTAACTCAATAGTAAATAACAAATATTATGCACTAAGCAACGACCATGGCAAAACTAATACTCAGCTTTAACGGTAAGCCGCTTCAAGAATACAAACTGGATCAGGAAATCATTACCATCGGACGAAAACCGAATAATGATATCCATATTGATAATCTCGCAGTCAGTGGTACCCACGCCAGGATTCTGACGATTCTCAATGATTCCTTTCTCGAAGACCTGAACAGCACCAATGGTACGCTGATCAACGGCCAGCGTATTAGCAACCACGCTTTACGCAATGGCGAAAAAATTCTCATCGGCAAACATTCTCTGGAATATGTGAATGAGGCCGAAGAAGCCGGTGAAGGCGAATTTGAAAAAACCATGATCATACGCCCGGAGGAAAATACTCAACGCGTTTCCAGTGAAACCAGTAAAAAACTCGAACAGTCCATTGGCAGAATTGCGGCGGATCTGGCATCCGCCGGTGCTGCCGGCTCCAAAGGACCAGGTGAAGCGTATTTAGAACTGCTAGGCGAAAGTAACAGCGGCAAGCGCATGAAGATTACAAAAATTCTGACCACGCTGGGCAAACCCGGTGTACAGGTGGCGGCCATCACCCGACGCCCTCTGGGCTTTTTCCTGATCGTGGTCGATGCCGGCGCTTATGACAAACAGCCCATGATCAATGACCAGGAAGTCGGCGTGCAGGCGCAGTCGTTGAAAAACAACGACGTTATTGAAGTCGCTGGTGTGAAAATGGGTTTTTATGTCGAATAAGATTTAAATCTTTTTACCGCAGAGGCGCTGAGAAAAAGTTAATTTTTGTAAAAAATTAAGTCAGTGCCATGCATAAATTAACTATGCTTTTCTCTGCGCTTCTGAGGTGGACGCTTTTATCCAGATTAAAATACGTAACCAGTTTTAATTAATTAAAACTCACTTAACAAAAACCGCTATAGACTCTACATGTTTAGTATGCGGAAACATGTCCATAATCCCGGCATCCGCCAGCCCGTAACCCAGCTCGTTAACCAGCACACCCGCATCCCGGGCCAGTGTTGCCGGATGACAGGAAACATAGACAATACGTTCCGCCCCCATTTTACCCAGATACCTGAGCACCGCATCAGCGCCGGAGCGTGGTGGATCAAGCAGTATCTTGTTGTATTTTTTCTTCAGCCAGGATGCTGATGCAATATCATCGCTATACAGATCAGCCATATAAAATTCGACATTCCCAATATTATTTTTAGCCGCATTATCGCGTGCTTTTTTCACCATTACCTCTGAGCCTTCGACAGCGGTGAGCTGTGCGCATCGCCGCGCCATGGGCAGGGAAAAATTGCCCAGTCCGCAAAACAGATCCAGTACCTGATCGTTTTCATTCAGCTGTAAAAATTCGATGCTGCGATCCAGCATCTCGCGATTTATTTCGGGATTAATCTGGGTAAAGTCAGAGGGCTGAAATTCTATACGAACATTGTGTTTTGGCAGCACATAGTAAAGCGGCTCAGGCTGCAAAGGATGCAGCGCTTCAAGCTCATCGGGAGAACCGGCTTGCAAATAAATTACCAGGTCATGCTGCACTGCCAGTTCACGCAGAATCTCTCTATCGGTTTCCGGCAGCGGCTCTAGATGCCGGAACACCAGCACGGTTTGATTGTCCCCGACGGCCACTTCAATTTGAGGAATGGACTCTTTCTGTTGCATGCGCCCGATGTAATCTGACAACTCGGTAAAAAGAAAACCCACACTGGGATGCAAAATTTCGCACTGCTCGGTGTCGGTAATAAAAGCCGAATTGCTTTCCCGAAAACCAACCATAACCCGCTCTTTTTTTCGCACATAACGAACACCCAGACGCGCTTTGTGACGATAACTCCACAGCGGCCCGGTCAGCGGCGGCAATATATTTTCAGCGGTGACTTTACCGATATGCTCAAGATGCTCCAGAAAAGTTTTTTGCTTCAGCTCAAGCTGAGCCGCAGTCGACATGTGCTGCAGTGAACAGCCGCCACACATTTCAAAAGCCTTGCATTTGGGCTGCACCCGCTCCGGCGAAGCCTGCAATACCTCAATGGCACGGCCCTCTGCAATGCTCTTGCTCAGTTTAGTATATTTGAATACCACGGTTTCACCCGGCAGCGCCTGCTCGATGAAAACGATTCGACCCTCTACGTGCGCGATGCCGCGACCTTCCGCGGATAAAGCTTCAATTTCGACCTGGACAGTTTCTTCCGGCAGACGTTGTTTACGACGTCGCCGATGACGTTTATCAGACATTTAATAACAACTCTAAAAAATTATCAGGCGGGAAAAACACCGGTGGACATATAACGATCACCGCGATCACAGATGATGGAAACGATCACCGCGTGCTCCAGCTGCTTGCTCAGCTGCAACATGGCCGCGACCGCGCCGCCCGATGAAATCCCGCAGAAGATGCCCTCTTTCGCCGCCAGGTCACGCGTGGTCTGTTCGGCGTCCTGCTGGTTCACATCCAGCAGGCGGTCAACACGGCTGGCTTCAAAAATGCCGGGCAAATAGGCTTCCGGCCAGCGGCGGATACCGGGGATGCTGGAGCCCTCTTCCGGCTGCACGCCGATAATCTGAATCGCCGGATTCTGCTCCTTGAGGTAATGTGACACCCCCATAATGGTGCCCGTGGTGCCCATGGCACTGACAAAATGTGTCACCGTACCCTCGGTCTGCTGCCAGATCTCCGGTCCGGTGGTGAGATAGTGCGCATTCGGATTATCAGCATTATTGAACTGATCCAGCACCTTGCCCTTGCCTTCCTGCTGCATCTGCAAGGCCAGATCACGCGCGCCCTCCATGCTTTGCTCCTTAGTCACCAGAATCAGCTCGGCACCATACGCCTTCATGGCGGCACGGCGCTCCTCGCTCATATTTTCCGGCATGATCAGCACCATGCGATAACCCTTGATCGCCGCCGCCATCGCCAGCGCAATGCCGGTATTGCCGCTGGTGGCCTCGATCAGGGTATCGCCGGGATGAATCTCACCGCGACGTTCAGCCTGCACAATCATATTCAGTGCCGGGCGGTCTTTCACCGAACCCGCCGGATTATTGCCTTCCAGCTTGACCAGCAGTGTATTTGTGGTTTCTCCCGGCAGGCGTTGCAAACGCACCAGTGGAGTATGGCCCACATAATCAGCCAGAGTTTTATACATTGAATTCACCATTTTTCATACGAGGCCGCCGGAATTACCGTGGCATAACGATTTACTACTCAGGTTCGAGAGTATATATTACAGGCTTTCTAATGCCACCATCGAAAGCAGTCAATTATAAGAATGAGCTTCCACCAGCCGGATATCGCCGCTGCAAAAGTCGCCGGTGCCACCATTATCTCAATCATGGCTTTCACGCTCTCCACGCCACTACAGGCGGATGATGATGAGCTGTTCTTTGAAATGCCGGTAGTGCTCTCCGCCAGCCGCCTGGAACAGCCCCTCTCGGAAACCCCCATGGCGGTCACCAGCATCGACCGGGAACTCATCGAAGCCAGCGGCGCCCGAACCATCCCCGAAGTTCTCCGGCTGGTTCCCGGCATTGTCGTCGGCAACAGCGTCAACGAATGGGGTGAAGAATCCAAGTTAATTGTCTCCTATCACGGTCATACCGACCAGTATTCAAAACAGATGCAGGTGCTGATCGATGGCCGCTCCGTTTACGAGCCCCTGCTGGGTGGAGTGGACTGGAACATGCTGCCCATCAATCTTGAAGACATCGAACGTATCGAAGTCACACGTGGCCCCAACTCATCCACCTATGGTTCCAATTCGTTTTTGGCGGTGATCAATATCATCACCCGCCACGCCTCGGAAGATCCGGGTCAATATGTCCAGTTCAGGGCGGGCAATCATGACATTGCCGACCTGACTTATCGCTACGGCGGCAACAGCGGCGACCTGGATTACCGGGTCACCCTCTCCACGCAAAATGATGATGGCCTGGATGCCCGAAAAAATCTCGGTGACCGGCAATACTCGGATGAGTTCGTAGACAACCGCGATGACATTCATACCGGCGCCGTTGACTACCGTGCCGATTACCAGCTCAACCGCAGCAACCAGCTCACCTATCAGGGCGGTTACAGCAACACCGACCTGGAGATTAATGAAAACTTTTCACCCCAGGGCATAAGACCGGCGCGTGACAGCGAAACCATCCATGCCCACCAGTTCCTGAAGCTGGAGAACACCGTCGACAGCAAAAACTCCTATGTCGTGCAATATTATTACAACCTGCTGGATAAAACCGACCGATCCACATCAAAAATCATTTCAGGATATGTCCCAGTCATAATCGGACTAACTACCGATCCCACTGATGATTTCACACTGGATCTGGATTTCGGCCTGAAATCTGAAAGGCATAATCTCGAGCTCACCCACTTCAATCAGACCACCAACAGTCTGAGACTGATCTGGGGCATGAGCGCACAGCAGGATATTTCTGAATCCAACTACTGGCTTAATGACCAGGGCACCATCCGAAGAGAAACCTACCGTCTGTTCGGCAACTCGGAGTGGCGGATTAATCCGCAAAACCTGCTCAACTTCGGCGCACTGCTGGAAAAAAGTAAAACCCTGGGCACCGAAGTCTCACCCCGACTCGCCCTGATCCATAAATTCAACGAGAAACACAGTTTAAGAATCGGCATTTCAAAGGCTATCCGCAGTCCATTTATCGGCGAAGAGTTCGGTAACGTCGCATTTAGCCATGACCTGACCAGTGGCGGCGCACCCATTGGCGTCACGCTGGTCGAGCAACAGCTGGTGCCCAATAGCAACATTGAACATGAGACCATCATCAGCCGGGAGATCGGCTATTTCGGCCAGTTTCTCGATGACAAATTGCTTATCAACGCGCGGATTTTCCATGACCGTCTGGATGATTTAATTCAAAGAGAAGCCATCCCCATCGCCACCGATAACTTTGATGGCAAAACGCACATAAATAACAACCTTATCAGCACGAAAGTCACCGGCGCGGAGCTTGAATTTGACCTGCGCACCGGGTACGCATTACGTTTTTTTGGCAACGTCAACTACCTGAAAATTAAAAGCCATGATGAGTTACTTGCTTTAACCGCCGAAGAATACATGAACTCTGCACCGGAGTGGACAGCCTCGCTGCTGGTGATAAAACAGTTCAGCAAACAATATAGCGGCAGCCTGGGTCTTTATCATGTCGGCGAGATGGGCTGGCTGGACGTGCCGGGCGAACCGGCGAGCAGTTACAACACCATGGATTTACGTCTGTCGAAAACGAACCGACAGAGCGGCAGCCTGTCTAGATTGTCACTGGTGTTAAAAAACCTGCTGGCTGAATATAACAACTATCACCATCAGCCGGATATCGGCCCGCGTGCTGAACAAAACCTGACAGGATATATAGAGTACTCAATTTCATTTAACTAGATAGATAAAACGGAAGTTATATTAAAGAATGGATCGATTATCACTCACTTCGACGTTTAAAGCCGCAGTGGCAGCGCTGTGCGGCTTATGTCTGCTGGCGTGTTTTTCCTGCACGGCTACCACTGCCCTGGCAGCACAACAGGTCAATATAATCAGCGCAGCCGATAGCGGGTATCAGCAGTCACTGGTACAGAGCATTCGTGAAAGTCTCCGTGGATCAGGCATCAAAATAAAAACGATTGATGCGAATACACGGCGCATCACCGTTAACGGTAAACAGTTAATCGTCAGCATCGGCAATGAATCCGCCTCGCTACTGGATGAAAAAAACATAACTGTGACGCAACTGCAGATACTGGCCGACATTGACCCTGACAAAATGCCCGCACAGGAAAACATATCCTACCTGTCAATGACGCAACCGCTATGCCGGCAATTTGCACTGATACGGTCACTCGATGATGAGTGGCAGACTGTCAGCCTACTGCTGCCTGAAGCGGATGCAGATTTAATCCATAGGTTAGAAACCTGCGCCAACAGATATCAGCTGACACTGCAAGTGATACTAATTAATCAATATATCAATGTAATAGATGCACTCAATAGCACCTTATCAGAGAGCGATGTCCTGCTGGCGCTACCCGACTCCTCCGTTTACAACGCCGGCACGATTAAGAGCATCCTGCTCACCACCTATCGACATAAAGTGCCAATTATCGGATTTTCAGAAAGTTTTGTACGTGCCGGCGCACTGGCTGCAATGCACAGCTCGACCAAACAGTTGGGCTACCAAACCGCAGAGCTGATAAAGAAATACTATATAAATCAGAGCATAAAACAGCATTATATTTACCCTGATGATTTCGATGTATCTATAAACAAGGACGTCGCCAAATCACTAGGCATTCTCATACCAGACAGGAAGGCCCTAATAAAAAAACTGAAAAATAAAAATAATGAATAACTGGGACATAAGAAAACAAATTATCGCACTCGCACTGCTACCACTACTAGTCGTAGCAACCGTGTTGACTGGCTATTTCACTCGGTCACAGTTGAATTATATTTCTGAATCAGCCGTTAGGCACGGCACCATTGTCACACACCAATTGGCACCGGTATCAGAATATGCAGTATTTTCAGGAAACATTGACAGTCTCACTCCTATTTTTCAAAACATTCTGGCAGACGAAGATATAATAGAAATTAAATTAATCGACGCCGGCAATAAGCTCCTGACATCGGTCAACGATTACAATTACTCACAAGAAAGGAAATCCTTATGGCACAAACTGGCATCTGAAGAACTCACTGTTTTCAGGGAGCCGATCAAGACTCAGACAGTGAATATTAACCTGTTGGAAGACAGCAACAGCAATACCGGTAATGAGGAGGAGGTTATTGGTTATATCGAACTTACCGTTAGCTCCTTAAACATCAATGCGAAAAAACTGCAAACATCATTTGAGGGGGGGCTACTAACGTTAATTGTCCTATTGGCGAGCATTATCGTCGCCCTGAAGCTAAGCAGAAAAATATTTACCCCGGTGAACATTCTCACCAGTACGGTTAAAAAAATATCGTCTGGTGATTACAAAATACGAATAAACCAACAGACACCTGGCGATCTTGGAATACTGGAATCATGCGTCAACATTATGACTGAGGAGCTACAGAGTTCTCGCGAAGATCTTGAAACAAGGATTCATGAGTCGACCCGGGAACTTCACGAGACCATGGAAGAACTCGAAGTAAGAAATATAGAACTGGATATTGCACGAACCAACGCCATGCGGGCGAACAAGGCAAAAACCGAATTTTTGGCCCATATGAGCCACGAACTGAGAACGCCACTGGGCGGTATCCTTGGTTTTTCCGAATTACTGGAAAGTAGCAATCTTGAGCCTCAGCAACGTGACTATTCTGAAACCATTAAAAAATCAGCCAACAATCTTTTACATATTATTGACGACGTTCTTGATCTTTCAAAAATAGAATCCGGAAAACTTGAAATTAACTTCTCTGAATTTAACCCTATTGATGCGGTTGAAGATGTAATAGATCTATTAGCGCCTATCGCCTACGATAAAAATATTGAACTTTTTTATCGCGTTGATGAAACCGCGCCCTGCTTAATTAATAGCGACATCACTCGAGTTAGACAGATACTCATCAATCTTATTGGCAATGCCATTAAGTTCACTGAAAAAGGTTACGTCTCTTTACATGTAAGCTCTAATCAGAAATCAGGGTCACTTTCAACATTATGCTTTTCAGTTACCGATACAGGTATAGGCATGAATCCGTCACAACAGGAACGCCTCTTCAATGCCTTTACCCAGGCTGATGGATCCATAGAAAAAAAGTTTGGTGGCACTGGTCTTGGTCTGGTCATTTCGATGAAGCTGGCAAAGCTCATCCATGGCAGCATTAGCTTCGAGAGCCATCTCAACAAAGGCTCAACATTTAGACTGGACATCACCACCGAGGTGAGAACATTTGAGCGTGTTATCAATCCTGTTTTGAATGGTAAAAAAATATGCCTTATTGACACCTGCAAAATCTGTACCGAAGGCATACTGACCATGATCGATTCCTGGGGAGCAATAACCAGTCATCACAGAGAAATCCCTGAAACAGTGTCAGGATACGACCTGATTATTGTCAGCGTCTGTAGAGCTGACATGCATGAGAACAAGATTAGATCATTTATCCCAAAATGCAATACTAACATACCGTTATTCGCTATCGCCAGCACTCGCTCTCATAAGGACCTTGCCGACATAAAAAACTACGGCTTTAATGACGCTGTTTTCCGCTCATCGAAATACGAATCCATACGACTGTCAGTTTTAAAACTTATTGATGGGGACATGAAGTTAACAGTACCCACAGAAACGCTGCCTTCGAAATCCTTTAACTGGTCGGGATTGAATATACTTGTGGTTGACGATAACGACATAAATCTAAAACTGGCAGAAATAGTTCTGATGAAAAACGGTGCCAATGTAATCACCGCCTCAAATGGCCATAAGAGTATCGACATCGCCTACAATACTAATTTCGACCTGATATTTATGGACTTACAAATGCCTGACATGGATGGTTATGAAACGTCAAAACTCATTCGTAGTAAAGTTAGAAATGATACCACCGTCATTATTGCGCTAACTGCTAATGCCATGGTAACAAAACAGTCACAACAGATTGAACAATACGGAATAGATGAGATATTGATTAAACCGGTGACTGAGATCAGCATTCAAAGCATGATTGACAAGTGGCTATTAAAAAAACCCCAACAACAACAACATATAAAACAGACCACACATAATATAGAGATTTTTTCAAAATCTGATGCACTGGAACTTGCCGCAGGTAATACCCAGCTTGCCAACGAATTAACCAGCATGTTGATCAATGAGCTGCCTGAACATTTAAGGCACATCGACGAGGCGGTATCGCATAATGATAGCGCACGACTCAAGCAACAGGTGCACAAACTCCACGGTGCCACACGTTGCTGCGGTGCGCTGGCGTTACGCAATGCCACCGCCCAGCTTGAACTGGATATTGACAAAGGCGCCCAGGAAAAACTAGGAAGCCTCACGCATCCTCTAATATCCGAAATTTCAAGACTGCTTAACGCTGATCACAGCGAGCTTATTATTTAATAAAAAAACTTTTTTACCGCAGACAAATTTTTAGTTTTACTAAATCAAACCTACCCCAGTTTCTCCATCACCACAAAAGCCGTGGCATAGTGTTTTTCATCCGAGATACTGAGCCAGGAGGCAGTCATGCCGAGTTGGTTGGAACGAGCTTTTGCGGCCTCTGTCAATTCTATCAACGGGCGGCCGGATTCATCGTGTCCGATGCCGATCATTTTCATGCTTATCCCTGCTGCAAAACCGGTGCCCAGCGCCTTGGCCACCGCTTCCTTGGCGGCAAAACGTTTGGCCAGAAAACGCACCGGATATTTACAGTTTTGATATTCCCGTAACTCGCTTTCGCAAAGTATCCGTTCTGCAAACCGAATGCCGTGACGATCATGAATGAGTTGCATTCGGTTGACTTCGACAATGTCCATGCCCGTACCTACGATCATGCACGCGCCTCGTTCATCAGCTGCCTGTATCTTTTTACCGACTGCCCGAGCCCCATGAACAGCGCATCCGCGATGAGGGCGTGGCCGATATTCAGTTCCTGAATGGCTTTGAGTCCGGCGATCGGTTTAAGGTTCTGCAAATTCAGTCCATGCCCTGCGTTCACCTGTAAGCCAATATTGTGGGCATGAGTCACGGCCTCTCTGATCTGCTCAAACAACTGTTCACGCTGTTCGCGACTGCCGGCATCAGCGTAGTGGCCGGTATGTATCTCAATGGCGGGTGCACCGGCGGCCTTTGCCGCATCAATCTGCTTTTTGTCCGCATCAATAAACAGCGACACTTTTACCTGTGCCTCACTCAGTCGGGTACAGGCATCCTTGATTGCTGCTGCGTGGCTGATCACATCCAGTCCGCCTTCGGTGGTCAGTTCCTCACGGCTTTCAGGCACCAGACAGCAGTCCTCCGGCCTCACCTCTTCCGCAATCACGATCATCTCATCGGTCACCGCCATCTCAAGGTTCATGCGCGTTAGCATCCGCGCTTTCAGCTCATAGACGTCTCTGTCCTGAATATGGCGGCGATCTTCGCGCAAATGCAGGGTAATACTGTCTGCGCCGGCCAGCTCAACCTGCAGAGCTGCGTGCACCGGGTCGGGATAACGTGTGCCCCTCGCCTGCCGCAATGTCGCCACATGATCGATGTTCACTCCCAATAAAATAGTATTCTGACTCACTTTTCGCCTCTTTGTCATGACTTTACAAGGGTGCATATTATCAATAAGCCATGCTTCTGTTATAGCTTTCAGCGATCATCTTTGCTATTTTCCTTTTATTGATAATAAAAGTGACGCAGGCAGCGCATTCAGGAAGGACATGCAGAATTTTCAATGCTATATACGATACGCTCTGGGTCTCGCCCTGACCCTTATGTTTTTGTTACATGTTAGCGGCACCTCCCCCATCACCGTTCTCACTGTCATGGAAAATCTCGCTTACGACGCGCGGCTCAAACTTACCTTACCGGATAAGACAGACAATCAGGTGGTTATCATAGATATTGATGAAAAGAGTCTGGGTGAAATTGGACGCTGGCCCTGGAACCGCGATGTTATGGCCGACATTGTTGATAACCTCTTTGATCATTACGAAATCAACGAGATCGGATTCGATATCGTGTTTGCGGAAGAGGATATCGATGAGGGTGGCAGGCTGCTGGAACAGATGTCACAGGGCGCACTCAAAAACAACGCCGAGTTCCAGACGGCCTACCGGAAAGTCAGGCACTCCCTGTCTCGCGATGCCTTGTTTGCCGAAAGCCTCAGCGATCGAAAAATCATCACCGGCGTGGTCTTTCTCAATAACGAGGCGCCCACATTCAAAGGCAACCTGCCCGAACCGGTAGCGCGCCTTGATGCCAATATGCAAGGGCGCATCCCTTTCCACACGCCGACCGGCTACACCTCCAACCTTGGAATTTTGCAGAACAGCGCCTATAGCGGCGGCTTCTTCGATAACCCGGCGGTGGATGAGGATGGCGTCTTCCGACGGGTAACGCTGCTACAGGAATACGACGGCCAGCTACACGAATCCCTGGCGCTGGCGCTGGCACGCACGGCCATGGGCTCACCCCGAATCGAGCTCATCGTCGAAGCCAATACTGAAAACGGAAATGAGCTGCTTCTTGAGGCCATCAAAATCGGTGAGATCAGGATTCCCGTTGATGAAAAATCCAATGCCCTGGTTCCCTACATCGGCGGGCAAAAAAGTTTTAAATATATCTCTGCGGCCGACGTACTCAATAAAACCGTCGCCATTGAAACCTTATAGGGCAAAATTGCGCTGCTCGGCACCTCCGCTCCCGGCCTGCTGGACTTTCGTACCACCCCCCTTGAAGCCGCCTACCCCAGGGTAGAGATTCACGCCAACATCATCCAGGGCATTCTCGATCAGCGGGTAATGAACCATCCCGGCTACACCAAAGGCCTCGAATTCATGCTGCTCTTCCTGTTAGGGGTGCTGCTCACTTTTCTGCTGCCCTGGCTGTCAGCGACGTGGGGAGTGATTGTTTCCCTCTCGATTATCAGCCTGCTCATCAGCACCAACCTCATGGCATGAACTCAGTACCAGACGGTGCTGCCGATTGCCACGCCGGTACTTCTCACTGCGGTGCTGTTCACCCTGCAAATGATTTATGGCTTCTTCATCGAATCGCGCGGTAAACGACAGCTGGCCCACCTCTTCGGGCAATACGTACCGCCTGAACTGGTGCTGGAAATGAGCAAGAAAATGGGGGCGATTAATCTGGACGGTGAAATCAGGAACATGACCGTGCTGTTCTCCGATGTGCGTAACTTCACCACCATCTCCGAAAGTATGGAACCCAAACAGCTCACCGAGCTGATTAACGGCTTTCTGACTCCCATTACCGAAGTCATCCATAACCAGCGCGGCATTATCGACAAATACATGGGTGACGCGGTCATGGCTTTCTGGGGCGCACCACTGAATGACCCGCAACACGCGCTGCATGCCCTCAATGCGGCCATGCTGATGACTGAGCGCATGCACAACCTCAGGCGTGAATTTGCCACTCGCGGCTGGCCTGAAATCAAGATCGGCGTGGGTCTGAACACCGGTGACATGAATGTCGGCAACAAAGGTTCCGAGTTCCGGGTCGATTACACCGTGCTGGGTGATGCGGTTAATCTGGGTTCACGACTGGAAGGGCTGACCAAGATTTACGGCGTCGACATTATCGTCGGTGAAGCCACCCAATACGCCGTGCCCGAATACGAATACCGTGAACTCGATCTGGTGAAGGTTAAAGGCAAAGACAAGCCGGTAGCCATCTACGAGCCGCTGGGGCTACTGGAAACCGTGGAAAAGCCGGTTCGACAGGATCTGAAGCGTTATTACCGCGCCCTTAAACATTACCGCGCACAGCACAGGGATAAAGCCGAGCGCGAATTTTTCGCCCTCAGCTCGCTCGACAAGGGATGTAAAATCTACCAGATCTATCTCGACAGAATCATGCAGCATCGCAACAACCCGCCTGCAGAAGCCTGAAATGGCTCTTTCACCTTCACCAGTAAATAAGAAATTAAAATTTCAGCAGCGATGATCGAAAAAATATAAAAAATAAATCCGCGTACATGTTTTTGCTTTTATCTGCGGTGAAGATATTATTAATACAACTAAGCTAACAGCTCTTCCAGTTCTGCTTCGCTGATAACTTTTACCCCGAGCACTTCGGCTTTGCTCAGTTTTGAACCGGCATTTTCGCCGGCCAGCACATAATCGGTTTTAGCTGAAACACTGCCGGTCACTTTCGCGCCTGCCGCCTGCAACTTCTCTTTGGCCTGATCGCGCGACATCGAAGGCAGTGTCCCGGTAATAACAAAGACCTTATCTTTTAATTTTTCATTCGCTGTTGTCGAAACAGGTGGTTTTTTAATGCTGATGCCGGCATCCAGTAACTGCTGGATCACCTCACGGTTATGCGGCTGGGAGAAAAAATAGACCACGTGTTGCGCGACCACCGGCCCGACATCAGGAACCTGCAGCAGAGATTCTTCATCGGCCTCGCTCAGGGCTTGCAGTGATTGAAAAGCATCCGCCAGACTCGACGCCGTGGTTTCGCCCACTTCGCGAATTCCCAGCGCATAAATAAACCGCGCCAGTGTTGGCTGCTTGCTGTCTTCAATGGCATGAATGAGATTGTGCGCCGACTTTTCGCCCATGCGATCCAGCGCGGCTACGGCTGCCACATCCAGGTGATAAAGATCAGCCACGGTATTGATCAAGCCCGCTTCCACCAGTTGCTCGACCAGTTTGTCACCCAGACCATCAATGTCCATGGCTTTGCGCGAAGCGAAATGTTTAATCGCTTCGCTACGCTGCGCCTTGCAGAACAGCCCGCCACTGCAACGCGCCACCGCTTCGGTTTCCGCCTGCTCGACATCCGAGCCGCAGACCGGACAGTGTTGCGGCAACTCTATTTTTTTAACCTTATCGCTGCGCGCACTCGTAACCACGCGCGCCACTTCCGGAATCACATCACCGGCGCGGCGCACAATCACCTTGTCACCGATATGAATATCTTTTCGCCTGACCTCGTCCATGTTGTGCAGCGTGGCATTGCTCACGGTAACACCGCCGACAAATACCGGCTCCAGCCTGGCCACCGGCGTTAATGCACCGGTACGACCAACCTGAAACTCGACATCCAGAATCGTGGTAATCTCTTCCTGCGCCGGAAATTTATGCGCGATCGCCCAGCGCGGGGCGCGTGCGACAAAGCCCAGTTTTTTCTGCAGAGACAGTTGGTTCACTTTATAAACGACGCCGTCGATATCGTAACTGAGCCGCTCTCTCTGCGCCAAAATATCATGGAAAAAATCAAGACAACCCTGTAGACCTGCAACCACGCCCGCCTCCTTGCAAACAGGCAAGCCCCAGACTTTGAGCTGCTGCAAAATTTCACTGTGGGTTTCGGGCAGGTCATGACCTTCAACAATACCCACGCCATAACAATACAACGCTAACGGCCGTTGCGCGGTGATTCTGGGGTCGAGCTGGCGCAACGAACCGGCGGCGGCGTTGCGCGGATTAACAAACGTCTTTTCGCCTTTTTCGCGCGCCCGCCGGTTCAGCTCATTAAACCCGGCTTTGGGCATAAACACTTCACCGCGCACCTCAAGCACATCGGGGTAATCATCGCTCATCAAATGCAGGGGGATGGACTGTATGGTTCTTACGTTCTGCGTTACATCCTCACCCGTCTGGCCGTCACCACGCGTAGCCGCCTGCACCAGCACGCCCTGCTCATAAACAATGCTGACTGCCAGACCGTCCAGCTTGGGCTCCACCGAAAACTCCACCGGCTCGGTTGTGTCCAGTCGATCCTGCACGCGTTTATAAAAACGCTGCAACTCCTCTTCTGAAAATACGTTATCGAGCGATAACATGGGGATGCGATGCTGTATCTGGGCAAACGATTTCAGCGGTTGCGCACCGACTCGCTGGGTCGGCGAATCGGCGGTAATCAGTTCAGGATGCTGCTGCTCAAGCTGCTCTAACTGGCGGTAAAGCCGGTCATATTCGCTGTCTGAAATTTCGGGATCGTTCAGTACGTAATACAAATAGGAGTGATGCCGCAGCTGTTGCCGCAGGTCATCGATCTGATGCTGGATAGTGTCGGTAGTCACGGTAAATAATGAGGAACAACGCTAAGCGTTGTCTTTCTCCGAAATCAGCTGCCGGTAATACTCTGCGTCTTCCTGGGTGATAGGCTGGCGGTACTGATTACACAAACCGGCGCCCAGCATTTCAGAGATATGATAAGCGCAGCGCAGCATTTCATCAAAACAGGCGGAAGGATGCGCCGAAGTCGACAACTGCATAAACATGGTCAAACCGGAGGTGGTCATATCGTGGATCGTATCCGGATCAAAATTTCCCGGCTCTATCATATTGGCCATACTAAAAAGCGCCTGCCCCTCTTCATCAAGGCGATGAAAAATATTCATCCGGCCAAAAGTAAGCCCATTGGCCCGAGCCGCGCTGTTTATGCGGTCGCCGGTCAACGGCTCGGATGATTTTGCCAGAATGTGCAGCACGATAATGTCAACATTAGAGCTGTTCTGCGCCTCTTTGCGAGCCTCCTGATTTTCAGCCGGCCGCGGCTCTACTGACGATTGTTTTACTGATGGCGGCTCGATTGGAGATTGTACAATTTCATCGCCGGCATCAAGCTGCTCAAAATCCTCTTCTCTGTCCGGCAGATCTGCGTCACGCTTAAAGCCCGACTCAAAGCGTTGCGCTCGCGGCTGCAACACTTCGATGTCCGTCGGCTCGTCATCATCGGGCACCGGCGCCAGATCAGCTGCCAGCCCCCCGGAAAAGTCATCGTCATCATTGTCACGCGCAACGATACGCACCTTGCCCACGCCTTCATCCAGTTCATCCCAGTCACGGGCACTGAACTCCGGCAGCTCTTCGTTGGCATCAAAAAGATTAGACTTACTGCGGCGCCGTCGCCGGCGACCCGCAAAATAGATGGCGAGAATAAAAACGATTCCAACGGCAAGCAGTATCCAGCGCAGGTTTTCCATTATCGTACTCTAAGTAAAATACCTTGAATTAAACCGCGGCCAGGGTTGCCGCTTCAGCCACATCCACCGATACCAGACGGGATACACCCGCTTCACGCATGGTCACACCACTGAGGTGCTCCGAGATTTCCATGGTGGTTTTGTTATGGGTGATGTAGATGAACTGGATCTGTGTCGACATCTCTTTCACCAGCTGGCTGAAGCGTCCGACGTTAGCTTCATCCAGCGGCGCATCAACCTCATCGAGCATACAGAAGGGCGCGGGATTGAGTTCAAAAATAGCGAACACCAGTGCCACCGCAGTCAGGGCTTTTTCGCCACCCGACATCATGTGGATATTGGAAATGCGCTTGCCGGGCGGCCTGACCATAACGGTCACCCCCGTGCTCAACAGATCATCGCCGGTGAGCTCAAGATAGGCGACACCGCCGCCGAACAGACGCGGGAACATCTCTTTCAGCCGGTTATTGACGTGATCGTAGGTGTCCTTAAAGCGGGTCCGTGTTTCACGGTCAATCTTGCCGATGGCCTCTTCCAGAATTTCCAGTGCGGTAACCACATCCTTGTGCTGACCATCCAGATATTCCTTACGCTTGAGCTGTTCCTGATACTCATCGATCGCGGCCAGATTAATCGGCCCCAGTCTGGAAATGCGCTGGGCGATGTCGGCAATCTTCTGCTCCCACGCCTGACTGTTTGCCGCCTCATCCATTTCGGCCAGCAGCATCTCCACGTCACGCTCCATTTCCGCCAGTTGTTCCAGCGCGGTTTTGCTGCGCACCCGAATCTCCTGGCTATCCAGTTTCATTTTTTCCAGCTGGCTGCGCACTTCCTGACTGCGTTTTTCGTGCTCGGCACGCTGCTGCTCAAAACTACGCAACTGCTGCGCGATGGATTCGACCAGACGGCGGGCATCGGTCAGTTCCTGTTCGGTGCTCAGACGCTTTTCCAGCAAGGCATTGAGCTCTTTCTCCAGCGCCTCCACCGGTTCGGTGGTTTGCGTAAGCGCGCCCTGCAACTCCTGCTTGCGCTGAATCTGGATCTGTTGCGCCTTTTCCATGCGCTCGATATTCTGTTCCAGACTCTGCTTGCGTGTAGCCAGACCTTCAATTTTAATCGCCAGTTGATGCGCCCTGTCCCGTTGCTGCTGCAACTCGCTGCGATCGGTCTGCAACTGCGCCAGCAGAATTTCCCGCTGACCTTCCTGCTGGTCGCGTTCTTTGCCGATGATTTCAATCTGCTGCAACGACTCATTACGACTCAGCGTGGCTTTTTCGATGTCGCTGTTTTCATTGGCGATGAGTCGTTCGGTCTCGGCTTTTTCCTCGTCCAGATTCTG